>JALFRH010000123.1 GCA_022785155.1 Spirochaetales bacterium | reverse complement strand
AGTATCTCGTCCCCAACCCTGACTTTTCCGTTGAAGATACGGGCATGGACTATGACACCTCTGTACGGGTCATAATGGGAGTCGAATATAAGAGCTTCCAAAGGCATATCAGTCTTTCCCTTTGGACTTGGGATATAATCGACGATCGCCTCGTAAAGCAGATCTACACCCTCTCCTGTCTTTGCAGACACCTTTACCGCCATATCCGGATCCAGACCGAGATCATGGTCTATCTGATGGAGACAGGAATCAATATCTGCAGAAGCAAGATCGATTTTGTTTATTACAGGAATAATCTCCAGATTATGTTCCATGGCAAGGTATAGATTGGCCAAGGTCTGGGCTTCTACACCTTGTGTGGCGTCAATAAGGAGGAGAGCTCCTTCACAGGAGGATATGGCTCTTGAAACTTCGTATGTAAAGTCTACGTGGCCGGGAGTGTCTACGAGATTCAATTCGTAGACTTCTCCGTTTTTAGCTGTATAAGGTACTGTTACAGCCTGGCTCTTGATGGTTATTCCCCTCTCCCTCTCAATATCCATGTTATCAAGGATCTGGGATTCAAGAGGGCCTCTTGCCTGAACCAATCTGGCTCTTTCGATAAATCTATCTGCAAGAGTGCTCTTACCATGGTCGATATGGGCTATAATACAGAAATTTCGTTTGTGGCTTGTGTCTACCGCCATAATTACCTCAAGTCAGTTACATGCTGGACAGCTTCGAATCCAAACATTTCCCTGATTTCCTTATCATCAAGAGTCTCCTTGGCAACCAATGCTTCAGTAAGCTGATCCAATTGATCACGATGGGTGGTCAAGATATCCATGGTTTCGTCCATACAGGAAGTGAGAATCTTATTCATCTCGCCGTCGATTCTTCTGGCTGTCTCATCTGAATAATCTTTATGCTGTGTAATCTCACGGCCAAGGAACAACGGTTCCCCTTCATCCGAGAGATTAATGAAACCAAGATCCGACATACCCCATTCGGTAACCATTCTATGGGCCATGGTCGTAGCCTGCTTGATATCGTTGGATGTGCCTGTGGTGGTTTCACCATATACGATTTTCTCTGCACAGTAACCACCCATACATATCTTGATTCTATCCATCAAGTAGCTCTTCTGTATGGTAAACTGATCCTTCTCAGGAAGGCTCATCGTCAAACCAAGTGCCTGTCCATGGGGGATGATAGTGACCTTATGAAGTGGATCCACATGCTTCAGGTAGTAGTGGAGAAGAGTATGTCCTGCCTCATGGTAGGCTGTAGCCCTCTTCTCTTCTTCCGTCATGAAGACACTCTTCTTGGCAACGCCCAGAAGGATCTTGTCCCTGGCTTCCTCAAAGTCCTGCATATCCACAATGGTTTCATTGCTTCTTGCAGCAAAGAGAGCGGCTTCGTTCACAAGGTTGGCCAAATCTGCACCACTTGTTCCAGGAGTAGCCCTTGCTATTCTGGCAAGATCCACATCTTCACCAAGTTTTACTTTTCTTGTGTGTATTCTCAAGATATCGAGTCTTTCCTGGACATCTGGAAGAGCTACAGTAACCTGACGGTCGAATCTACCCGGTCTCAATAGAGCTGGATCCAATACATCCGGTCTGTTGGTTGCTGCAATTACAATTACTCCAGGATCTGTGGAGAAACCATCCATTTCCACGAGCATCTGGTTCAAAGTCTGCTCTCTTTCATCATGACCACCACCTAGACCAGAGCCTCTGCTTCTTCCTACAGCATCCAACTCATCTATGAAGATAATGCATGGAGCACTCTTTCTTCCCTGCTCGAAGAGATCTCTTACACGGGCGGCACCCATACCGACAAACATTTCCACAAAATCGGAACCTGAAGTGTGGAGGAAGGATACGCCGGCCTCTCCTGCTACAGCACGGGCAAGAAGGGTCTTACCTGTTCCCGGAGGTCCTACAAGGAGACAGCCCTTTGGTATTTTTGCACCGATTGAGGTGAATTTCCCTGGGTTTTTCAAGAAATCTACAATTTCCTGAAGTTCGTACTTGGCTTCTTTCTGACCTGCAACATCCTTGAAGGTCGTCTTATTGGAGTTTGCATCATACTCTTTTGCAAGAGACTTACCCATACCTCCCATAAGCTTGCCGCCGCCCATGGCCCCTGTGCTTCTCATCATTGAAACCATAAGTACAATAAATATAATCCAAGGAAGGAGCTCCAGGATTATATACCAGAATGGTGTCGTTTCAGTTACACCTGTAACCTGTACTCCATAATCCAATAGTGTCTGCACCAAGCTTGGGTCTGAATATGGGATTCTTGTGGTATAATATCCTCCATCGTTGGTTGTGAAATTGACAACGGTGCTGCCGACTATATCGGCCTTAGAAACCCTTCCTTTCTCAACTGTGGCGATAAAGTCAGTATAACTGACGGATGTAGCCTTCGCTTTCTGTGAATCCTGGAAGAATACGAAGAAGAATGAAACCAGAAGAACAAGTAAGGCTACGAGAGCGAACTTATTGCGCATTCCACCCTTGTTTGATGAAGGGGAACCTCCATTCTTTGGTGGCTCAGAGCCCCAATATCTATATTTATCATAGACATTCTCTTTCTTCTTGTTTTCTTTCTCTTTATTGGCTTTATCTGATTTAGGGGAATTGTCTTCTTTTTTGATATCATCCTGACTGTTTCCTCCACCTTCCTGAGGCTTTGGATCAGGATTCACCACTTCTCCAACAATTTCATCTTTTTTATCTTTGTCGTCGTTTTCCATTAAATTACCTTTCTAATTAATATATCTTTTATCCATAACATGAACAAGGTGGATATTCTTCCAAGGATAAACTGTTTTGAGTATGACTCCAATAGAGAAAACCTTTTCCCAGTTATAGAATATATGAATTTATATTCTTGCCAATGCCTCTTCTTCTCTGGTTTTTATTTCTGCAGAAAGAATCATTTCTATTTTCTTCAGATCTCCTTCCGTCTTGTTAAGTGCGGAAAGGGCATTTTCCTTTGACTTCGTATTGAAAGCCATTGCAAATTCAGAAGTTTCATCGATGATTGATGATAAAAGAGATGCAACAAGGCCAATATCTTCGTCTTCGCCCTTTTCAAACTGATAGACTTGGATGATGGATCTTGTATTTTTTGCAATATACTTTATTTTGGAAAGAGCCTTTCTGATGCTCTTTTTGTCATAAACGTCTTTGTTGATGAGATTCACCAGTATCTTATTATACTTTTTCATCTTACCGGCATCTTCCAAGGCATTCCCTATTATATCTTTCTTTATTCTCTGAATGCGACATAGAATATATATGCCTACGAAAACCAAGCACCAAACGAGTATATCAGCCAATGCACCCATCATTACTTCACCAGTGAGCAGTTCAATCATTTTGCCATACCTCCATTATCCCTATAGCTTAGTGTGAGCTGAGGGAATGGTACTTCGATATTATTCTCATTAAGTGCCTTGAGAACCATTTCATTAAGATACCAGGTGACATTCCAGTAGTCTTCGCTTTTCACCCACAATCTCAAGAGGATCTGAACTTCGCTGTCTGCAAGGTTCTTTACCTGTACAGTAGGAGCCGGTTCATCAAGAACGGATTTATTCTTAAGGGCGACGTCCAAGATGACTCTCTTGGCTTTATCGATATCACTGTCGTAGTCTACACCTACTACAATATCGATCCTTCTTTGTTTCATGGCAGAGTAATTTGTAATCTCGGAAGAAAATACAGTTTTATTGGGGATTGTGACAGTCTTATTGTCCGGAGTTACCAACACAGTGTGAAGAAGCTTTATCTCCTTGACAGAGCCAGACAAACTTCCGATATCCACATAATCATTGACCTTGAAAAGCTTGCTTGTAACCAGCATCAAGCCGTTGGCTACACCTCCAATGATATCCTGGATGGCAAGACCTATGGCAAGAGTGACTGCACTTAGTGCTGAAGCCGCTCCAGACAATGGTATTCCCAATCTTCCAAGTATTATGAAAAGGAGGATGATATAGAGGATAATTTTAATTAGTGTAACTACAAATGAAATCAAGGATTTATCAAGTGTACTATCCAAAAGACCCTTTTCAATGAGCTTAATCAGATTTCTGACGATCAAAACACCAATGAAGGCGATTATGGCTGTAGAGATATAGTTTATTCCATACAGCTCCATGAATTTTACAAAAGCATTCATTACAAAACCCCAAAGGGGAATATAATACTTTTTCTCCCCCAAGGCAAACAGAAGAGAATGCCTCCCACTTTTATATGAGAGGCATCATTTACACTTTTTAGAAGTTCCAACCCATTCTCAAAGCTACCGCTGCGTTGTATTCCTTCGTCTGGAAGAAGTATCTTCCCTGTCCTTCCAGAGACAAGAAGAAGGAATCACCAAGCTTCCACTGAGCTCCGACAACACCTGTTGCAACGACTGCACTATTGAAGCCAAGCACCTGGGATCCAGTGTGTGAAGTAATACCGGTGATGTTGCTTGCCAATGAGTATCCTACTCCAAAGCCCATGTACACCCTTGCTTTTTCCCAGCCCAAAGAGAACATAAGCTTGGCATCCAAAGTACCGTCAACAGCCCAATTATTATTGTTGAGGAAGTAGCTGAATTCGTGTCCAATGAATGTTCCATCAAGTGGTCTGAAGATAAAGTTGGCGTCAAACCTTGTGCCGATACCAAGAGGTCCGACAACAAACATATCTTTGAACTCTCCTGCAATACCGAGGGTCGGGAAGATAGTAGGATTATAGCTTCTTCCTGTCTTGAAGCCGAAGTCGGCACCAAGAGCAACCGAGACATCGAAAGTAGATACTTTTTCTGCTACAGGTGATTCCATATTCTGTATTTCAATGGTTATCTCATCAGTCACTACACTTACAACAATATCAGAAACTGGTTCAGGTACCTTTACAACTTCCACTTCTACAGGTGCTTCCTCTACAACTACCGGCACCTCTACAACAAGTGCTTCTTCTACAACAGGAGCTTCCTCCACCGGAGCAAAGAGTGTATTTACATACTCTTCGATGTCGCTCTTATATGTAGGGATATAGAGGGATGCGTCCTCTGTCTCAGGATAAGTAAGGACAAAGCCGTCTGGGATGAACTCCACGGATGTGTTATTCACCAACATATCACCGTACTTGGCTATTTCATAGAGTACGAAGCCCCTTACGTCAGCCTCACTCAAAAGGCCCTTTGTCTCGGAGACGGATGTAAGTGTTCCAGATACCCAGCTGTTCTTCACTGTGTATCCGAACACAGAGAAGTCAGCTGTGGAAGGAAGAGTTTCCTCGACAACCGGTTCTTCGGAAGCTACAGGAGCCTCTTCCTCAACTGGGGCAAAGAGTGTGTTTACATACTCTTCGATGTCACTCTTGTATGTAGGGATATAGAGGGAGGCGTCTTCCGTCTCAGGATAAGTAAGGACAAAGCCGTCAGGGATGAACTCGACGGAAGTGTTATTCAACAACAAATCGCCGTACTTGGCTATTTCATAGAGTACGAAGCCTCTTAGGTCAGCCTCACTCAAGAGACCCTTTGTCTCGGAGACGGATGTAAGTGTTCCAGGTACCCAGCTGTTCTTCACTGTGTATCCGAATACTGAGAAGTCAGCTGTGGAAGGAAGAGTTTCCTCGACAACTGGAGTTTCCTCTACTACAACAGGAGTCTCTTCAACTACTGGAACTTCAACATATTCCAGAAGAGCATAAGCTGTGCTCACTGCACTTTCAGACCAGATTTCTCCATCATAAGTGCACTGAAGATAGAGAGTATAATCTTTATATGGATCTAGACCTACGGCTACATATTTATCAGTGTCTGCACCGACTACTGTCCAACCATCCTCGTTTTCGCCATCAAGCTGATAACGATATGAAGTGACATATGGGTCATTCAACAGCCACTGCCATGTTACATTCATCATTTTTGCAGCTGAAAGCGGCAAAGTAATACACAAAACTATAGCGATAAAGAACAAAACTTTGGAAAGTTTATTCATCTGAAAACTCCTTGTCCTATTGTAAATTATAAATATAAAGCAATTTTCAAGCAATATGGACTCTTTTTAAAAACCTAATTATTAATCTTCAGGAATGGAAATCCATACCAATGGGCGGTGATTGTTAAAGAAAAGAAGTTGTGGCAACATCTTAATATGGAAAGAATAAAGAGACTGGCTGTTTTCTGTGGTTCCGTCATGGGAAATGATGAAATCTACAGAGTGGAAACAGAAAAACTTGGAAAAGAAATGGCAGCCTCCTCAATCTCTCTTGTATATGGAGGAGGAAACAGAGGTTTGATGGGGGTGTTGGCACATGCTGTCCATGATAATGGAGGTAATGTCATAGGAGTATTGCCTAAGGCTATGATAAGGCCATCCGTCACAGAAGGACAGGTTGAAGACCAGATATTCATTGAAGATGGAATGCATAACCGAAAAAGCAGGATGTACTCCCTTTCAGATGGATTTGTAGCTCTTCCTGGAGGCATAGGGACTATAGAGGAAATAAGCGAAATCTTTACTTGGAGACAGTTGGGTTACACCAACGGAAATGTGGCGCTCTATAATATAAACGGATATTGGGATCCATTTCTCAAAATGCTGGACAAAGCGGTGGAGGATGGCTTTCTTTCTGAAAAAGTGAGAGAATCCCTTATAGTCGAGGATAATCCTGAAAGGCTCTTTGCCCGCCTTGAAGAGGAAAGGATCTCCTTACCAGACAAACTAAAATAAACTATGAAGAAGATTAAAATCAACAAGCAAGCTTTCTCAGACTGGTCTTACATAGTATTCGGAACATTTCTTACAGGTTTCGGTATCTCAGTCTTCATGAACCCCGCCCGCCTGGCTCCTGGTGGAGTATCGGGTTTGGGAACCATCATCTATCACGTAATAGAAGACAAAACAGGAAAGACCATGGAACTTGGTCTCATCATGCTCTTTCTCTCAGTCCCGATTTACCTGTTGGGTCTTGCTGTTTTTGGAAAAGAGTTTGGCATCAGGACTCTGGCAGGCACTCTCCTGTTATCAGTCTCCACCTATATCTTCGATTCCATATTCCCTTATGGTATCCTTGATTACTCCAAGGAGTCATCCCTATGGTTATGCACGCTCTTTACAGGCCTGACCAACGGTGTGGGAATAGGACTGGTCATGAGGACAGGAAGCAACACAGGAGGAACAGATATCATAGCCCAGATTCTGGCCCGCTATACTCCACTTGGACTGGGAAACGCCCTTCTATTTGTAGATGGAACCATAATCTTCGCATCCACGTTCATCTTTGGAATCGAAAACGCCCTCTACTCTATCGTTGTATCAATAACCATTTCCCTGATCATCGATAGAGTAATAGTCCCCTTCGGCACCAATTATGCCAAGACAGTCTATATAATATCCCCCCATATCAACGAAATCGGGGAATATATTTTGAAGACCATGAATAGAAGCGGCACCATCGTTCCTGCCCGTGGATTATTCTCAGGCCAGGAAAAAGATATGCTTATGACAGTAATTCCTAAAAAGGATTTGACCAAACTTACCCGCTGTGTAAAAAATGTGGATCCCAATGCATTTCTTGTAATTCAGGACACATACCACGTCCTTGGAGAAGGTTATCAACCCTTGGAAGTGGTTGCAGACAGTAAGGACGTATCCCAAAGCTGACGATTGCGGCTATTGCACTCCAAAGGATTAATGACAGTGCATAGTTTCAGCAATCGCCGTCACATCTTTCATGGCCATGTGGCATCAGAGTTGTGTAATTTACTATATTACATAGTTTTGAACTTATATGGCCAAGGCTTATTTTTGAAGACTCCTTTTCTTCAAAAATAAAACGGATGCTGGTCTTTCTTGCATCCGTTTTTTCAATCTCATGAGCTATTTCATCATAATGGAATATCCAATAGATGAAACTTAAGGAGAGAAAGTGTGTATTCCAGATATCCATCAAGTCTTCTCCGGATACCGCAAATACTCTCAGTTCTCCCAAAGCTTCTCAGGATAATAACCACTCTCTATTTTTGCTCTAAGGGAAGACATGACCATAGGCTTATCTTCAGGGTATGTCATACCGAACCACTTATCGTCTGAAGACAGGACTTCCACAGAGCCTTCACCCTTTTCAATCATTTCAGCAACACCTGAAGGAAGAAGACACTCTGTCTTAGGTTCAGAAATATGATTCTTCTTGAAATCATCCCAATAAGATTGGAAGCTGTCGAAGGCCTTGGGAGTGAAGCCGAAGAAGTTCATGCTGACAAGTTCCTTGCCTGTCAACACCTCTTCATGATCATCAAAGGCTGATATTACTTTTCCGTCTCTCCAGAAAATCTTGAATGTCTCCACCAAGTCTGTGAGCTTTCCGTCCTTTCTATTGCAGATGGCTCTTGTTACGGAACCTGAAGGGCTCATGGTGTTTTCCAATACAAAGCCTACCATTGCATGGGTGGTGTCATCATTCTTGAGGTCGACAAGATACTTTGACATTGTCTCATAAGCGCTTCTGCCGTAGTAGTCGTCGGAATTGATTACAGCAAAAGGTGTTTTTACTACATCTTTGGCGCAGAGAACGGCATGAATGGTTCCCCAAGGCTTCGTCCTGTTCTTGGAGATCTGAATCTCCTCTTCTGTCAAAAGACTATCTCTTGACTGGAATACATATTCTGCATCCATGTTTCTTGCGACTCTATCGAAAAGGCGTTCTCTGAAATCCTTTTCAATATCTTTTCTGATGATAAATACAACCTTTCCGAATCCTGCATTCTTGGCATCGAAGATACCAAAATCCAAAAGTGTTTCGCCATGCATTCCAACAGCATCGATCTGCTTGACTCCGCCGTATCTTGAGCCCATGCCTGCAGCCATTACCAAAAGTGTAGGTTTCATTTTAACTCCTCTCTTTTACCCATATCATAAACCATATCCCAAAAAATGATAAAGAAATCATCTTATCCATTCTGATTTTTTACACAATTTTTGCCTTTTTTGCGTATTAATAGTATGAGTACAAATACAATCGATCAAATGGATCTGGCCATTAAACCCAGAGAAAAATTAGAGGAAAAGGGAGCAAAAGCCCTTTCAGACAAAGACCTGGTGATGATTCTCATAGGAAAAGGAACCAGTGGACACACCTTGGAAGAAGTGGCCGAGAAAGTATTGAAGGTCCTGGATAAAACGGGAGAACCTCTTTTGACTGACCTGAAATACATACCAGGAATGGGTCAGGCAAAGGCCACATCCATTCTTGCAGCCTTGGAGCTAGGAAGAAGAAGGCCAAGCAAAAAGACCAAGGTCATTAGAAGGCCTGAAGACATTTGGAACGAAGTAAAGCACTATGCAGAGAGAAACCAGGAACAGCTTCTGGTACTTTCCTTTAATGGAGCGGGGGAATTGTTGTCCATCAACGTAGCCACAGTGGGGCTGGTGGATAGGGTCGTAATGCATCCACGGGAGATATTTGCAGAGGCCATAAAAGAGAGGGCGGTCAGTGTCGTCATAGTACACAACCACCCTTCAGGACAGCTTACTCCCAGCCAAGCGGATAGGATCCTTACAGCCAGGATATCAAAGGCTGGAAAGCTCCTTGGCATAAAAGTTCTTGATCATTTGATAATCAGCACCAACGGGTACTACTCTTTCAGGGAGATGGGAGTGGATATGGATGAACCGATCCTTCCCCCTGATGAAGACTAGATTCCAAGGTAAGCCTTAAGTACCAAGAGAGTATTCTTGACACCATCTTTATGGCTTCTCTCGTAACAGTGGCTTGCATATACTCCAGGGCCTATCAAACCATGTTTGATGTCATGGCCTGAACGGAGTGTAGTCTCCACATCGGAACCATAGTGGGGGTAGACGTCTACACAATAGTCCGCCCCTTCTTTCTTCGCCCCTTCTATAAGGGAGGAGACCACACAGTATGAATAAGGGCCCCCGGCATCCTTAGCGCAGATTGAGACTTGATGCTCAGTGCACTCGATGCCATCCCCTACGCATCCCATATCTATTGAAAGGCCCTCAGTTACACCTTTAGGAACGGAAGCTGAGCCTCCATGGCCTATTTCTTCATATACCGTTACATGGAGCCAGACCTTTCTTTTCGGCGTAATACCGTTTTCTGCAATGTATTTTCCCATGGAGAGTGCAATGGCTACGCTTAGCTTGTCGTCAAGGAAGCGGCTCTTTATATATCCGGATCCAGTGACGGTGAACTTAGGATCCAAGGCCACTATATCGCCGTTGCAGATACCTAAATCCAACACATCCTGCTTTGTCTTTACATTCTCATCTAAGACACATTCAAGGGTTTTCCAACTTCTTTCGGCCTTGTCGAACTCATCGGCTACATGGACTGAAGGGTTGGGCAACTGGATTGTTCCTGAATATACCCTTCCATCCCTTGTATAAACCTTTACATTCTCCCCTTCCAGTCCTGGGGCATGCAAGCCTCCAAGTGGAGACATGGAAAGTCGGCCGTTCCCCTTTACTCCCGATACCATTGCTCCGATGGTATCAATATGAGTCATGATGATTATGCCGTCATCTTCATCTTCACCACCCAAATCCACAATTACGCCGCCCTTTGTAGTGTAACGGGCAGAAAAGCCGAGCTTTTCAAACTCCTTCTTTACATATTCAGCGGCTTTATCTGTAAAACCTGTAGGGCTGTCAATATTGATAAGCTCTTCAGCCTTTCTCACAGCAAAATCTATATATTTTTCGTCCATTATAGCCTCCATATAAAACCCCCTGCTGAGAGGGGGACTTGAAATCAGAAGAGATTGAATAAGAGGGCCAAGGAAACTCTTCCTTTCTTGACCGTTTCAATCGTATCTTCCTTATCCTGGAAATACTTCTGTAATGTGGACCATGGAAGCTTGTAGTCTAAGGCTACACCCAAGCCACCGAGGTTTACGCCACAAGAAGCGCGAAGTAATACATCTGAATTGCCAAATACTTCATAGAACTTTTCAATCGGTCTGTTTTCTCCGTTTATTTCAACAAGTACCTTTCCTGTAGTCTTATCCCAAATAATAGGAAGATCGAAACC
>JALFRH010000107.1 GCA_022785155.1 Spirochaetales bacterium | reverse complement strand
TCCAACAATGGTTTATCTCTCTCAGGAGAAATAGATATTGTACCCCGTCTTCCTTTAAGGTCACTGGAAGTGAAGATGGAAAGAGACGGCAGGAGTACATAAGAGACGACAACGACTTTCTTATTCGTCTCTTTTTCCAATGCCGTTCTATACAGCTCCAACTGAATCGAGAGATTATCGGAGATACGATTCCTATAATAAGAGAAGGAGCTACTCCACTTGAAATCGAAGATATATAGGTCTCCGTCTCTATTTTCAAGAACCATATCAACAGAGCCATTTATTGGAGTATTGTCCTTTAGAGCTACATCAACACCCGAGAATCTATTCTCCGTAGCATAGACCACAAGGCTGTTATCTTTTATTACTTCCAAGAGCTTCTTTAAACACTCTTTAAGTTCATTCTTAAAAATAAGAGTCTGGTTTTTGTTTTCATCAATTAATAGTATTGCACCCTTTTCTTTGATGACATCTTCTATTATTCTGTCGCCCCTGTCCTTCAGGATGATTTCAATATACTCAGGCGTCCCGCTGCCTTCCACATCACTCTTCTTGGAAAAGATCACCTCTATCGCCCTGTGGGCTACAGTACCCATGGTGGAGGAGATCTTATTCATCTCCGCCACTCCTACAGGATAAAGATTAAGAATACTGGACATAAAGTAATCAAGAGGATGGTAAATAAGATTCTCCAGTGAGGAATAACTCTCATGATCAGGCCACTTTATCTTATCCAAGGCATTAAATGTGACATAAGTGTCGTTCTCACCCAAATCATTGGAGAACACGTCGGCTTTTTTTGTCTTATCTTTTGAGATGCTTGGTTTCTTGACTATCCTCGAAAACTCTTCTTCTTTTATCTTCTGGAATACTCTGATCAAAAATGGATTATGGAGGGAGTCCTCCATACTCTCTGTATCTGACACCAGTATAATATCCATTTTCTTCTTCGCATATCCAAAAGGAATGAGAGTAGACTTGGTCTGATACTCCATCTCACTCTCCTCATTCCAAAAGTATGGCAGAGAAGAGACAAACTCTTTCTCTACGGAACGAAGAAATGAAGAAGAGAAAACTGTCTCCGAGATTTCATCCAATCCATTCCAAACGATGGAATCAGGGAAAGAGACAAAAGAGAATGGAGAGGACACCACAGATAAGGATCCTCTTTCCCTTTCATATTCAGTTAAGGAGAGAGGCCTGGAAATAAGAGAAATAAGCCCTTCTATCTCTATATATGGCACCCACTCTCTGTCGTCGTCAGATAAGTATGAAAGGATGATCTGCAGTTCATTGCTTATATATTGAAAACCACTCTTTTCCTGTCTGGAGAGAGAATAACTTATAAGGGCACTTATAAATGATGTGATATCTTCCCTTCTGACGGAATCGCCATTGTCGTAATACTCTTTCTTTGGAAGGAATGAATCTACAATCCTCCTTTTATAAGAGCGGACGGCCTCCCTTTCCTTTTCATCTTCAAATGTAGGAGGATCTTCATTTATATATTCGTCTATTATTCTTTCGCATCTTTTATTGAAGAATCCTCCTGATGAGACTATTTCACAAGAGAGAGCTGACCCCAGAGAAGAAGGAATCGGGCTTGAGGGAGTCGTCAGCCATGACAATAGATACTCAGGATCCAAAGGATTTTTAAAGAGTCTGAGGCCAAGGATCGGGAGCCCCGCTATTTCCGTCAGACCTGAGATGGTGGAGCCCACAGCAGGTTTGTTCCCGTTTTTAAGCCAGTTATCCAGGATATCGGTATGGGATTCGATGTAGACGCTGTCATTTATCCCTTCTATGGCCAGAAACCTGTAGGCATCTTCACTTGATGGGAAGGACAAGATATTGAAAGAACCGTCATTCTTCATTTCCAGTTCATCCGTCTCCTCAGAGAGAAAAGATGTGACTCTACTTAGGTCCAAGTCTTCATCTCTATCGGACTTATGGTTGATAGAGATATCCACGCCTCTCTTTTCCAAAGAATACAAAAGACTTTTTATAAGGGGATGAAAAGACTCTGTGGAGAAAGGAACGACTATCTCCAAGTTCTCAGGAAGCAACGAGCCATTATCTACATCTTTACGTACGTTCTCGATTCTTTCCCAAAGGGAGTCATCAGAAAAGAACTTCTCTATGGCTTTCAAATCATCAAAAAGACGTGAAGGCTGCTTCTTTTCGTCCTCCTTCCAGCCATAAGAGACAAGAATATCCCGCCAGGAGAGGAGACGTTCACTTGTCCCGAATGGATCAAGGTCAAAAGATTCCTTAAACACGGCGGATGAAGAGGACAAGTATCTGTCTATGGCTTTCTTATAGGAGAACACCCTCTCCAAGTAACTCTTCTCTTCTCTCTTTTTTCCACTGTGGAGCTCAAGAATATTCAACAATCCACTTATTCCCTGAACCGTCTCATTAAAAGAAATGTCACTTAAGTCTCTATAGACATACCCCGAATAATCAGGAAAGAAAAATACTTTCATCTCCGCCTCCATCAATAGAATAGCACCGACCATCATCAGCTTACAAAAAATAATTATGCTTTTTGTTTTCTGAATCTTTTCAAACTAT
>JALFRH010000062.1 GCA_022785155.1 Spirochaetales bacterium | reverse complement strand
AGTATGATTGTGCCTTTGTGGATAATGAAATGCCTTATGGCAGAGTCCCGCAGGGGCATCCGGTGATCGTAGATTATTTCTATCATGAGGAAATCCGTGGGACAGAGAATACCGGAAAAAGAAATCGCTAACTTCCAGTTTTTGTGGATATAGAAAATACCCTCCCGGCCATCATGGTCGCGAGGGTTTCGTGCGTCTACGGGATTATCCTTCAATATCAATTTTCAGTCCTGACTTGAGTTCCACTGTGAAGTGGTCATCCCAGATAATGATGCGCTCAAGCCAGCGCTTTACCAGGGCCTCGTCGAAGGCTTCCAGGTGTGCGGACTGCTGCTTGATGAAGTCCTGCAGTTCGTTGATACGGGAAATCTGTACGTCTCTGGCGGCAGTGTCAACCGTACATTTTTCACGTTATTCCCGGAGCTTGAAGATTTCATCGGCAATCTCATCATAGGCTTCTTTGTTATTGGCCTTTTTCACAAGCTCTTGCTGAAGTTCCATAAGCTTCTCATCGATATCGTTTCACGTCGAGACGGTAGTAGGATGTCAAAAGTGAACACCCCTTAAATCGAAGAGTTTGAAGCATAATAAAACAGGCTGATGAGGAATTTCCCATCAACCTGTGCTAGTTTTATAAACCCATATATTTCTTTAACGCTGCTTCAATGTCGGCTCTTGGTGTGCAGACAGAACGGTATCCCTTTTTGGCAATGACCCTCATCTTGTCTATGGAGCGCATATCATCAAAGTGCATACGACCTTTCATACCATAACCTTCATCGATATCGAATTCAAACGGTACTCTTGCAGGGCCTGAATTACTCTTGATGGAGGTTAACGGAATGACGGTGAGTTTCTGCCCATAACTGGTAAGAACATAGCACCAGTGTGGGGCGCGCATTTCTTTCGCATACCCACAGCCCAGCTGAACATAAACAAGCTGATGAGGCTGCGGATTGATTGGAAGGTCATAGAAGACTCTGCTTGGGTCTTTTTCTGGATGATTCTTTGCAAGAGTGCCATAGAAGAAGTTATTTTCTATGAGCATGTGCTTTAAGCTGGAAAGCAGCATATCAATATTGTAATTACCAGTCTCATCAAGCTGCTGTGCTAAGAGCTCAAGTTCATTAAATCCCGTCTGTATATTATTCTGATTCATTTTCTAATACCTCGTATTGTCATGTTCTTCAGAGAATCTGGAGGCTGGTGAAAGCCTCCAGGTAAAGTGTCTTTAGCAGGGCAGGTTGTCGGCAAACTCATCCCAGAGTCTGCGAAGCTTCGATACGCGATCGATGACCGTCGACTTCGGAAGCCCCATCTGTGCTGCTACCTGGCGGCGGGAGTTCCCATCAACAAAAAGCTCAATCATTGCTTTGAACTGAGGATCCCTGTCAGAAGCAAATTTGATGAAATCCTCCAGCATAATGGTATAAAGGTTTACTTCCAAATCCTGAACTCATTCCCACAGCAAATACTGATCGATATGGCCGAAGACTTATATATTGGTGGAGCAAGGCATTACAACGAGCTCTGCCGGACACATTGGGCCATCAAGAGAATAAATATGATAGAAGTGTTTGAGCAGCACGGATACAAGTTATTCAAGCTCTAAATCATTGCATACAGAAAGAAACGGAGGAAAAGCAATGAACCGTGAACATGAAGAAGCAACTGTCGAAAAAGAAGTTACTATCGAGAAATGGGTTAATCTCAAAGATATAGCGGAGCATCTCAGCGTAAGTCAGGATAAGATCGCGCTACTTGAGAGCAATTTTGAAATTAACCGTCAGCGCATCGCTGATAAGTGCAAAGACCCGGCCACGACTGTTTCTCTTGAAGATACCGATACACTCCTCCTGGAGATTGGCGGCATCATCGATGATATCAATAAAATCATCAAGGCAAACAACAATGTGGTGAGCGAAAAGAAAACCAGCAAGAGCCTAAGAAACGCATAAAGAGGTGAGCTTATGTTTGAAGCGATGAGATTAAAGGAAGTGCTGGCCAAGTATAAGCAGAATTTCGTTTCCAAACAGTGGGGAAACGAAAAGTACAAATGGGAAGCAGTAAAGTGGTTTCAGGACAATTGGGATGTGAATGCGCCTGATTTTACCGGGATGCTCAGCAGGTCGTTGGAGAAGACTTACAACTTGCTGGCATCGAGTAACAACTTCCCCAAGGGCATGATTGTCGGCTTCGCAAAGGCCGCTCCCGAAGAAGTCCGTGCTATGTTTATTGCTCTCTTCGATGAGAGCAAGGATGTTTTTGAGAGAATGGATGCATTCAAACTTCAGTCATCCATTCTCTTGGAGAAATACGGCAACGGTGCAGCACAGCACTACCAATATGAAAATGCCATCAGCACCTACCTCTGGCTCCGCTATCCGGACAAGTATTACATCTATAAGTTCGGTGAAGTAAAAACGGTCGCCGGGGAGCTTGAATCGGACTATCACTTCAAAAAAGGAGCCTATGCTGATAATATCCATAATTTCCTGAAGCTCTATGATGAGATCAGTTTGGCTCTAAAAGCGGATACGGAAATGGTGAATCTGTTTCAGTCTCAACTGACAGACACCTGCTACCCTGATCCCGAACTGAAAACACTCACTATTGATGTCGGCTTCTATATCAGCAGATACTATTGGTCCATGATGGGAGAAAAGGATGATAACCGCATCGAATTTGTGCAGTTTTATATGCAAAAACCGATGAAGAGATTCAGCCTGATAATGAATACTGGATGAGTGGCAACAAAATAGGCGTCAAGACTCTTGATTTGAGTGGTGATTTTGACAGCATAGAAAAGCAGCTATATACAATAGCGAAGGAATTCTTTGGAGATGTAGTTGATACGCACTTCTATCTGAACGCTAGGGGATGTGCTGGTGTTGGAGTAAGAAACGGTAACCTGGGATTCATGCTGCTGGCTGGTAGCAAGATTTCTCAGAAAGAACCCAGTGCCACATGCCCAGAACATATTCACCGTTTACGAGAAGAGTATTTCGACAAAATACAGAATGGTGTCCTTATGGAGAATGTATTGTTTCACTCTGCATCAGCTGCAGCAAGTTTTCTGATGATGACTAATATTAACGGTAACATTGCTTGGAAGACAAAAGAGGGTACAAGCCTAGGGGAATATCGAAGGAAGTATTAACGAATTAAAACTTAATGCTTCTTGAAAGCATGAAGCAGAGAATATGGAAATATTAAGAGCGGCAGACACGGTTCCATCAAGGAGCTGTACCTGCCGCCTTTTTTTTCCACATCATCTCTGTTTACTGGGGTATATTGTAAACCAACAAGGGGACTATATGGATAAGAACATCAGGATTGCTCAGTACACGGACCAGCGGATGGTTTCACCGGTCGAAGAGAACTTCATGACAATTGACGGGGCAACCTACGCAACCGGTAAGGACGGGGTGGGGCTTTACAGGCTTGTTCCAAAGGAGAAGGCCTACTTCTACAATGAGGCTGTTCCAATCAACGAGAAGTTCAGGCTGAAGAAATGCCTGACCGATGAAAAGAAACAGGAAGCGGTCATCAAGGAACTGCAGAGGCTGAAGGACAGGTAATAGACATCAGCTCACAGTCAAATAGATTTACATTATTCTTAAGATGTATTTTTTTTTGCTGCATAAAGCACTGCTTGCTTTAGTTAATGCAAGTATTAAAAAATGGCCTATTGGCTTTAAAAATGAGTGCTTGTAGTAAAAATCAGCTTTCGTGATCAGCCATTTCGATTGGATTAGGACCAGATTTTTGGAGGTATTCACAGTGGATTATGAACAATTGGTGAAAGACCAGGAGCTTGTGGATGAATACATAAGATATGTTGGCGTAAACCGGGGTGTTGCCCCTATATATGATGGGGTAGTTGATCCAAGTGTTTATGCAGAAGTAAAGCCGAGGATAGCCTGGGTGCTTAAGGAGCCATATAGTGATTTCGATGAACAGGGTAATCCTTGCGGAGGTGGCTGGAGCTTGAGTGATATTTATCATGATACTGAAAATGTTTATGATAATATCAAAGGAAACAAAACCATCTATTCAATGGCTTATGCCACGTATGGAATTCTTAAAAATACGGAATATGCCATGGATATATCAGGATCCTGCCGTTGCAAACTCACTAAGGTCTGTCGTTCATATGAACATCAGCAAATTTCCGGGGCATACAACCACCTACATGGGAAACATCTCCTCATATTATGATTTATGGCGTCCTATCCTGCTTTTTCAGCTGAAAGTGTATAAGCCTCAGATTGTTATTTTCGGAAATGTGATGCCTTTCTTTTATAAGGATCTCGGATTAGAAGAAGTATTACAGTCAGACTGTGAAAAGATGGTGGATTACGCTGTGAAGGATGATTGCCTCTATATTGACGCCTGGCATCCCGGTAGAAGAGTAGACCGGGAAAAATATGTGGATGGAATCGTCAATCTTGTTAGGGAGCATGCCCAGGATATTAATCTTGAATTCTAACATACAGTCGGTTTTTCAAGTCTACAACAGGGACTATGCATCATTACGTACGCCTTGCCATTGATATTCAGTCCTTGCAGTACCAAGGGGTACATATCCTGCCGCGTCCGGTTTCAGCCCCGACATCCAGTCAGATTATCCTGCATCTTGTATTGAGGATATGTATGACAGTGGATGAACAAGTTTCACTATGTATAGATGATTCATTCTTTATTACTTCCTGATTACCTTTTATACTGTATCAGTAAATGAGACAACTTCACTTTATCCTATCTACATCACTGGAGGACTAGGAGATAAGGCGAAGATGATAGGGGGTAGGGTTTTGAATATTAAAATCTATGCATTGATCCGATATCTCCAGTCCCCTGGTGGTCGATCTGTTCCACAGTTGGTGGCGGACATGGGAGTATCCAGGGCCAGCATCTATCGCTATTTGAATCTCATACAGGAAATGGGATTCCCTCTCACCTCAGAATTCAGGGGACGTGAAGCCTTCTATTTCTTCGATATGGATGATCCTCAGATAGGAAAGAACATCTTCGACAATCTTCCTCTTTTGAAGGATGACTTTCTCTTTGACAAGGATGAAAAACTCCTCATAGAATTCCTGTTCACCAATGCGGAAGGTACTATCCCTACTGTCTCAAGACGAATAGACACCCTGCATAAGAAGATGCAGACCCTTCTTTCCTTCGCAGGCCATGTTTCCCAGACAGAAGAGATAGTACAGACGAAGGAAGATAGAAGGGGAGTTAGTGTAGTTCATTCGTTCATAGACCTTCCCAAAAAGAGTGAAGGCGATAAGATGAACATCATCTCTACACTCTGCGATGCGGCTTTCTCCCATAGGGTCTGTTCTGTCACCTACAGATCCAATGACAGGACAGTGAAGACCTATGACATCATGCCACTCATAGTCTTCTCGTTCCAGGGTGGGATATACACAATATGTGAGACGAAGAAGTATGACTATTGGTGCAAGCTTGCTGTGGAAAGGATAGATAAGCTTGAGATGACTGACGAGAGGTTCGAAAGGAAGACCAATCTTGATGTAGTCTACACCCTCACGGATCCCTTCGGCATAATACAGTGCGACCAATTCAGGATAGAAGTGCAGCTGGACAGAATGAACGCTCAGATGCTCATGGACAGAGACTGGCCAAAGGACAGGGTGTCGTTTTCAGAACCGGATGAAGACGGTAACGTGATCTTTTCCTGCATCACTTCAGGAGAATTCGAGGTCCTGCGCTGGCTCAGATACCTGGGAAGCGGAGCTAAACTCATCTCTCCTCCGGAGCTTGTCGAGAAGCTCAAGGCCTCAATAAAAGACCTTGAAAAGACATACTTCTGAAGCTACTTCAGAGTTATTGGTTTCACTTGCCCACTGTATCCAAACTTAAACCATACGTTCCCCGTCGTCGGGAGTTCTCTCGAGAACTTACAGAAGAACTTCATGTCATTGAGCTTGTCCTTGGTCGGAAATGATATCCTCGTCTCACAGCCATCAAAGGGTTCAGGATTCTCCAATTTGAAGTTTATCCCTGCAATTGCATGCACTCCGACCTGTATTGCGCTTCCAGATCTTCCCAATGCCCGATGGAGCTTTCTGTTGTTTGAAATGGAAGGGAAGAAGTAGACAAGCATGGAACCGACAATCTTCAAACGTCAGACTGGGCTTGATATTGAAGTAAACCTGAAGTAAGTCTGTCGATTTACGTGGAAATTTTACACCCTTATTTTTCCTTGAAAACCGTGTTTAAAGTACTTTAAATGCGGTTTTTTAGTCTCTAGAGGTCATGCAACTTCAAAAGTCGGGATAATTATAGCCTATTTCCCCTATTTTGTTGATAAAACACTGCTTCTCTGTCATGCCATAGGCAAAGAAAGAATCATAAATTACTTACAAAATAAATGCTTTATCCTTTGCTTAAATCTATGACAGAACTTCTTTTACTTTTTCTATTGCCTCGGAGGGCGAAATCAGGACTGTTCCTCTAAAAAGGGGTTCTCTTCCTCCTCCCTTCAGGAAGCCGAGAGCCTTGATTGAATCAAAGTCAGATTTGGATCCGAAGAAAACAAAGCTTTTCTTCTCCCTGTCTTCTATAGCAAAAACAGTACGCCCAGATGCATTATCTGAGGCAAGCTCTGGAAGCTCTTCAAGAGAAAAGGATGAAGCATATACAGCAGGACCATCCTCTTCTAAGTGGGACTTTAGTTCAGAAAGAAGGCAAGCTCTCTCCATTTTTTTAAGCTCTCTCTTTGTATCCAATAGCTCCTTCTGCAGTCTTTCAATTTCAGAGGAAAGTGAAGAAGGTGAAGCAGAGAGGAGCTTTCCTGCACTTTTCACTGCACTTTCGTTCATTCTTCTGTATTCCCGTGCTCTCTCCCCTATACTCCACATGGTTCTCACGTGTCCTCTAATTGTTTCTTTTCCTCTGTAGACGAGCTCCTCAATCTCACCGGTAGAAGCAATATGAACGCCTCCGCAGGCAACTGCATCAAGCTCGGAGATAAATACAACCTTCACAACCTCGTCATCAACCTTTATAGAGCGTCTCAGCTTCAGGCTTTCCGCATCTTCTCTCTTCATATCTTTTTGATAGACACTGCGGTTCTTTCCGATTTCTCTTATAGCCTTCTCTTCCAGAGAAAGAAGAACAGAGAGAGGTATCTCTCCTTTGTCCGTCTCTATTGTGAGGATGTCCTCCCCCTGATGCACTGCAACTGTCCCGATACCGAACTCATGGTAGAATAACGAAGACAAGAGATGCTGTGCAGTATGCTCTTTCATGTAGAAGTAGCGGTGATTCCAATCGAGGCTTAAAACTTCCCTAGTTCCGATAGGAGGAAGCTCACCCTCAAAATAATGAACCGGAGTTCCGTCTTCAGCCTTCTGCGTATCCTTTATTATCCACCTTCCGAAGCTTCCTCTGTCTCCGCTTTGTCCCCCGCATTCCGGATAGAATATTGTTCTATCAAAGACAACTCCGCCCTCTCTGTGGCCAACAACCACGGCCTCAACGCTTTTTCTATATGGCTCAGAATAATAAAGTAGCTCTGTCATTTCCCCTCTCCTTTGTGTCCCTGGTGTGCCACAGGAAGTCTTAGATGAAGCTTATAGCCCAGAACGCGGGCAGCAATCGTAAAGAGAGCAGTAATCCATAGGTTCAAGGATGGATGGCATCCGATATAGGAGAGAAGGAGGAAAAGAAGTGCTCCGAGAATTGATGCAGAAGCATAGAAATCTGAGGTGAAAACCATTGGAACCTCCCTAGCAAACATATCTCTCAAAACACCTCCTCCCACTGCACTGAGACAGCCTGAGAAGACAATACCCACAGGAGAAATTCCGAAGGTTGCAGCCTTCTCACAGCCCATGGCAGTGAAAAAGCCTAAGCCTATGGCATCGAAGAACATGATATGATTCAGAAATGAGTCAATCTCACAGTTTTCAGCAATAAGGAACATTAGGAGCCCTGCAACAAAAGCCGCAATGATATATACGCTGTTCTGGTATGCAGCTACAGGCACAGCCCCAATCAGGACATCCCTGATCATACCGCCAGCACAGCCTACGGTGATAGCAAAGACAATCACGCCTAAAAAGTCCATTTTCTTGCTGATAGCCTTAGTAGCACCACTGAGAGCAAAAACAAAAGTTCCGAAGACATCAAACAATAAGAGAATACTGTTGTTCATCATAGCATGAATAAGATATCTCAAAGGAGGACTCAAGTCATCAGAGCTCCCTTACATTCTTCTCATTTTTCATATTTGAGTTTTTATTCATTTAACGCAAATTAGAGTCTTGTTTTCTATTTTTACATAAAAATTTCATTTTTCATATTGAATATGAATATCTAAATGTGGTATCAACAAGAAAATTGTCTGTTTTAGGAATGGTATTTCCTTTACACTCAATGAAAAACTATGCTTTTGTTACGAAAAATGCTAGTTAAATTTGTTAATTTAATTTTTGGTTTTTCATGAATTATTTCAATATATTCTCATGAATAACCAAAATTGGAGGCTTATCATGTACGATTACGCAAAATTTATGGCAGAGCTTGAAAGAAAAAATCCTGCACAGCCAGAGTTCATCCAGGCTGCAGGAGAAATAATTGCGTCTGTCATCGACTGTGTGAATAAAAACCCTCTTTACCTTAAGAATAGGATACTAGACCGTATTACGGAGCCAGACAGGGTAATAGAGTTCAAGGTTGAATGGGAAGATGATGAGCACAATATTCAGGTAAATAGAGGATACAGAGTACAGTTCAACAATGCTATAGGTCCATATAAGGGGGGACTCAGGTTTCATTCTAGCGTAACTCTCGGCACTCTGAAGTTCCTGGGCTTTGAGCAGATCTTCAAGAACTCTCTTACAACGCTTCCAATGGGTGGCGGAAAGGGTGGCTCAGACTTCTCACCAAAGGGAAAGAGCGACGCTGAGATTATGAGATTCTGCCGCTCCTTCATGACAGAGCTTCAGAAATATATCGGGCCTGATACAGATGTTCCTGCAGGAGACGTGGGCGTTGGAGGAAGAGAAATCGGATTCATGTACGGCCAATACAAAAGGCTGAGAGATGAGAACACTGGAGTGCTTACAGGAAAAGGTATCGGCTGGGGAGGCTCCCTTATTAGAGCTGAGGCCACAGGCTATGGTGCACTCTACTATGCTGAGGAGCTTCTCAAGGACTTTGGAGACACAATAGAAGGGAAGAGAATTTCCATCTCCGGCTACGGCAACGTTGCATGGGGTGCTGCTATGAAAGCAACAGAGATGGGGGCAAAGGTGGTAACAATCAGTGGCAGCAAGGGCTATGTCTTGGATGAGGACGGAGTCAATACAAAGGACAAGTGGGACTACATGCTCATGATGAGAGCTACAAACAGCGGAGACCTGAGAGGCTACGCAGAAGAATTCGGAGCTAAGTTCTTCCCTCTCGAACGACCATGGAATGTCAGTACCGATATCGCAATGCCCTGTGCCTACCAGAATGAGCTTAATAGAGAAGACGCAGAAGCCCTTATAAGAAACGGAGTCAAATACGTTATTGAGACAAGTAACATGGGCTGTACTCCCGATGCTGTTGAGGCCTTCAAGCGTGCTCATATCCCCTTTGCTCCTTCAAAGGCTGCAAATGCTGGAGGAGTCGCTGTTTCAGGACTGGAGATGAGCCAGAATGCTCAGCATTACTCATGGTCTGCAGAAGAGGTTGACAGAAAGCTCCGCTCTATCATGTCCTCAATCCATGCTTCCTGTGTAAGGGAAGGAAGAGAAGCTGATGGCTCCGTCGATTATATCAAGGGAGCAAACATCGCAGGCTTTAAGAAGGTGGCAGATGCCATGTGTCAGGAAGGCTTCTAACTCTAGCGGCCTCCGTGGCCGCTTTTTCCTTCCATAGACAGATTATTCTTTTTCCTATACCATTCTTTTCAGAAATAGAGGTGACTGAAGCATGATGATTACTGAGTAAAAAACAACAAAAACTTGATTTCCACGAGGTACTACAATGTCTATTTATGTCACGCTATCGAATATTTCTTTCTCATATCCATCTTCATCCTTTTCCCTTTTTGAGGATTTATCTCTATCCTTCCATGAAGGCTGGACGACAATTCTAGGCTCAAACGGATGCGGTAAAAGCACCCTCGCGTCTCTCATAGAGGGCAGCCTGACTCCGGAGGCTGGAGCAATTGAAAAAAGAGGGAATGCAGTTCTCTGCTCCCAGATTTTCTCAGGCATCAAGGATGAGGATTACGCTCTTCTTTATGATTACTCCTCCTCTTCTTCTGCTCTAAGACGAAAGCTGGGACTAGACGAGGATATGTTTCTCCATGCTGATGAGCTTTCTGGAGGAGAGAAGAAGAGACTCCAGGCCTATCTAGCCCTCTCCTCCTCTCCAGACATACTTATTATGGATGAGCCCACAAACCATCTGGACAAAAGGAACAAGGAATACCTTCTGAATGCCCTTCTGGAATTCAAGGGCTGCGGAATAATAATTTCCCACGACCGTGCCTTTGCTTCCGCTCTTTCCTCTAGAACTATCATCATGACTAATTACGGAGACTCTACTCCCACATTTTTTGAAGATATTCCTCTTCCTCCCATAGATGCCCTCACCCTCTCAAAGGAAAAGAAAACAGCCGAGAGAGAGGAGAGAGCAAATCTCAGCAGAGAAATAAAGAGAATGGCTAGTAGTGAGAAGGCCCTCAGGGCGAAAGCTGAGGCAGCGTCGAAGGGGCTTTCAAAAAGCACTGTTGGAAGAAAGGATAATGATGCTAAAGCGAAAATAGATTTAGCTCGTCTAACAGGAAAGGATAGAAGCGTAGCAGATCAGAGACGCACGATTGTGAGCAGAATCGGGCAGAAGGAAAAAGAATTATCCTCATTAAGCGGTCCAAGAATGAGAAAGGAAGGCATATCCTCCGCGTCCTTTTCTCCCCTGCTCTCAAGCTTCCTCATTGAGAAGAGCACACTAACAGCCGGAAGCCTTAAGGTTGAGGTTCCCCAGATAGAGGTGAAAAGAGGCGATAAATTAGCAGTTACAGGGGACAACGGAAGCGGAAAAACGCTCTTCATAAAATATGTCTGTAGCGAATACATGAAAAAGAGCTCTAGCTTTCTCTATCTGAAGCAGGAATATGATGAGGGTGACAGAGAACGGCTAAAAGACACTCTGAAGGGAATGGATGACAGAGAAAAAGGAAGCCTCCTCTCTCTTATGTTCAGGCTAGGAAGCAACGCTTCTGCCTTCCTGGATGGAGAGAAGAATCTGAGCTCAGGGGAAATGAGAAAGCTTGATTTCCTTCTCTCTATTAATAGTGACTGCCCACTGCTGATTCTGGATGAACCCACGAACCATTTGGATATAACAGCTGTTTTAGCAATGGAAGAGATTCTTAAGGAAACAAGGGCCTCAATTATATTGGTATCACACGACAGGCTTCTTCTCTCCGAGGTCTGTAACAGGGAGCTTCACTTCGAGAGAGAGGGTGACAAGACCACAGTGAAGGAAATACGAATAACAGAATAAAAGGCAATCCTTCAAAAGGAGAGAGAACGAATGGAGGAGAACTCCCTCATTAATGAGTATTCTCCTTCGCTCACTGAATTTGGTAAATATCCCTCCACAATTCTGAATGCTGATGTTTTAAAGGTTGGGCATCATGGTTCAGATAATTCTGCAACTCAATATTTTTTGAATTATGTCCGACCATCAATTTCAGTAATTAGCGTAGGAATAAACAACAGAAATGGGCATCCAACTGAGAATACATTAAGCAGATTAGAACAAGCTGGAAGCGATATATATCGAACAGATGTTCATGGTACTATAAAAATATGCGTCAACGATAATGGTAGTCTGACAGTTGTAGGTCAAAAAAGTAGTACCCCTTGGATTGATGAGAATCTATTGTCCTCTCAACAACGAAACGATTTGTCTTCATACTAAATTAGAATGATAAAATCGAAAAACTAGAGAAATAAACAATATTCCTTCATACTTGAGCTGACGCTTTAATGTGGTGCTGCAGGACCATTCAGTCCTTGCAGTACCAAGGGGTCACATATCCTGCCGCATCAAGTTTCAGTCCCTGCATCCACTCAGGCACTCTGGCCATCTGCCTGCAGAGTTCATCCAGAGACACCTCCGGTTTGCTCTCAATTATGAGCTCATCATGTACATGCCCGCAGATGAAGCAGTGTGAGAGCGTCTTCATGGCGTTCATCAGAAGATCCCTGCTTATCGCCTGGACGATATTTTCCACAAACTTGGGGCCGTAGCTCTCAAGACGCTCCCATTTCTTGGTGGCCCCGATGCCTTCGTATGTGACCGATTCTCCGCCGAACCTGTTCTCTCCGATGCGGGGCTTCACATAGCAGAGTCTTCTCTTTGACGGAAGCTCAATGAAGAGCATGCCGCTTTTCCAGATGAACTTCAGGCCGTGTGTCTCGGTGGTGATATGCATCTTGACTGCAGTCTTGACCGCCTCATCGACATCCCACCATAACTGGACGATGTTTGG
>JALFRH010000049.1 GCA_022785155.1 Spirochaetales bacterium | reverse complement strand
GAAACTCGGAGGAAAAAGATGAAGAGGAGGCCTGGCCTCCCCTCTCTTTTACTTATTCCTTACTTCCGCTCCATATCTGAACACCAGGGATAGGAACATGGTGAATAATACTGTGACTATGTCAAAGGAAAGCTTCAGATCGAAAGGAAAATCAATTTCCCCGTTGGTCACTTCAAATACAGCAATTATTACCAGAGAAACAATGAAAGCCACAAAGCCAAGGATCAACTCATTGATAGCAGCAGAGAACAAAAACTCTGCGCTTTCTTTTACAAAAGGTGTTCCGTCATTTTGTTCCATGGTGAAATAACGGTTCCATTTACGTGCAATGAAAGCTCCGAATGCTGTCTGACAAAGACCCACAAGACAACCGCAGTATGCTACTGCAGTGACTGTGTTCTGGGACATGAACATTGCTTTGACATCCTCGTCGGCCATAAGCCCTGTCTTATCCAAAACCAGTAGTACCAATATAGAGACAAGACATATCGATCCACCGACAACACACATGACATAACCGATTCTGGTAATGACCTTCATTACCTTCATAATCTTTTGTATTGTTTTCAGATTGTCCATTTACAACCCCTTTAATTTTTGAATGCATGCTCAAAATACGTTAGGGGAGAAAAGTTGTCAATAAAAAAAGTTCCTTAATTTGAACACACATTCTTTTATTGATGGCTTTTTCCATGTTTGCCTTTAGAGTTTTTTGACACTCTCCACAGCTAAAGCAGGAGGATTCTTGCTTCACCCACTACTGCATTGGCCAATATCTTTCGGTACCGCAACGTCTTACACAGTCAGCATCGTAGAAGTCTGGGAATAGCCGACCTTGCCGCCATTTTTTAGGTTTCGTTACGCATGGCAAGGCCTTTGTTGTAGATGAGTCTGCAACATCCGAGGGTCTGATTGATCAAGTCTTTCTGTTCCTTGTTTGGGTATATCCTGAATCTTACACCTTTTTGCATCATCCCTGTTTGTCCTTCTGTCGTTGTGAGGTCTTCTGATTCTCAATAGTCAGAACCTTTCGTCTATACTTCGGACACCACATCACATGGCACTTGCAGAAATAGACGGTATTATCGTTTGACTTATATGTTTTTATACTCGTATTATACCATTTATTTCCTTTTAATACAAGTATTTGGTCCAATTCCAATTACTTCTGTAACTTCGATGTACATGTCTTATATCACCATAACTGAAGCAAGGGGTTTTACGACACATTTGATAAAATCTCCTTCATTTACGATCCATCTCCCTCTCCGGCTTTTCACTTCCTTCTGTTTTGAATGCAGATAGATGATCAGGGTACTGGGGAGGTATGACTGTTTTTCATATACCAATTCGCATATATACTTTATTGATAATTTATGAGTAGATAGGAACAATTTTCAAAGATCCCTATGATTTCTCTATGATTTGAAATCATTTCATTTCTACATTTCACTTCAGAATAAACAAAACCAATGATATATTGAGTGAAATGGAGAATATTATGGCATATTGGACAAGATTGAAGTACAACCTTACTACGCCACTAGGAGAAGACGGCAAGAGGGCAACAGGCTCTCCTTCACATATTGCACTATCGAGAAAAGCGGCAACGGAATCTATGGTTCTGTTGAAGAACAACGACTCCATCCTTCCTCTTAAAAAAGGAGGAAAACTGGCTCTCTTTGGCAAGGGCATATATGATTATGTCAAAGGCGGCGGAGGTAGCGGCGACGTAAGCTGTGAATATATCAAGGGACTGGCAGATGGGTTGAAGGAAAAGGAAAAGGAGGGAAAAGTATCTCTATTTACGGAGTCCTTGGCTTTTTATAAGGAATATGTAGAAACCTCATATAAAAAGGGAGGAGTCCCCGGCCTTATTCCTGAGCCTGCCATTCCCTCTTCCATCCTTAAGGCAGCTTCACTCTTTACTGATACTGCAATCTTTACCATCAGCAGATTCTCAGGTGAAAACTGGGACAGAACCATAAAAGGACATAAAGTTATAAACGAAGATCCCTGGACAAAGGATTATGTAGATAAACAGAATGAGATTTTTGAGGATGGAGACTTTTATCTGACGAAGAAAGAGCAGGAGCTCTTTGATTCTCTGAAAGAGAACTTTTCATCAATCATTGTAGTAATAAACTCCGGCAGCACCATGGATCTTCAATGGGCTGAAAATGAAGATAAGGTGAAGGCAATCCTCTTTGCCTATCAGGGAGGAATGGAGGGAGGAGGCGCCATGGGAGACGTCCTCGTAGGAGATGTTTCACCTTCCGGCCGTCTTCCTGATACCTTCACCAGAAACCTGGAAGACTACTACTCCACCTCCACTTTCCATGAGTCCCAGGATTATGTGGACTACACTGATGACATCTACGTCGGCTACAGATATTTCACAACCATTCCAGGGGAAGAGGACAAAATACTCTATCCCTTCGGCTACGGGCTTTCATACACATCCTTCTCAATTAAGACAAAGTCCTATTTAGTCAAGGACAATACTGTGTTCCTCTCTTTGGATATCATGAACACTGGTGATCATAAAGCAAAGGATGTAATTGAAATCTATCTTAAGGCCCCGGACGGCTTGGCCCTTCAGAGGCCAAAGAGGGTCCTTGCAGCCTTCGCAAAGACTCCTCTTCTTAATCCTGGAGAGAGCTGCACAACTGAGATTTCATTTCCTCTAAGGGACACTGCATCCTTTGATGACAAGGGCGTGGTCAAAGACAGGACCTGGGTCCTTGAAAAGGGAAAATACTCTATCTTGATTACAGATGATGCCCAAACCTTTATTGAAAAAGAGCTGGAAATAACAAGGGACATAGTCTACGAAACTTCCCCTACTGTTCTTTCTTCCCCTCTACTTACTGAAAGACTAAGGGGAGACGGAAGTGTGGAGAGAACAACAAAGGGAGAGGACAATATCCTCACCCCAGGTTTTCCAAGGCAGGATGCAAAAACCCTTGAAGGTGTGCAGCCAAAGACTAGGAATATTGAAGACTACTACACAAGAAACGATCTACCAAAAGCCCAAGGAATATCTCTCGAGAGAGTAAAAAGCGGGGAACTGACACTGGATGAGTTCTTATCCTATCTTCCTACAAAAACCCTGATCGATCTTACAGGTGGCCAACCAAACAGAGGTGTAGCCAACACCTTTGGTTTTGGCAACCAGGAGGCTTATGATATTCCTTCTGTCATGACGGCTGACGGACCTGCAGGTCTCAGACTTGATGGCGATACAGGAATATTCACAACAGCTTGGCCCTCTGCAACAGCCCTGGCTTCTTCTTGGAATGCCGAACTTGTGGAGGAGGTAGGAAAGAAGGGGGGTCTGGAAGTAAAGGAAAACGGCATCGGCCTATGGCTTACTCCAGCTGTAAATATCCATCGCAGCCCACTATGTGGAAGAAATTTTGAGTATTATTCCGAAGACCCTCTTCTTGCAGGAAAACTCGCCTCAGCCATGGTAAAGGGAATACAGTCCAATGGAATCGGAGCTTGTCTCAAGCACTTTGCCCTCAATGACAAGGAGACCAATAGAAAGGACAGCGATTCCAGAGTAAGCGAAAGAGCCATGAGGGAGATATATCTAAGGCAGTTTGAAATAGTTGTCAAGGAAGGAAAGCCTCTATCGGTTATGAGTTCCTACAATCTTATCAACGGTATCAAGGCCTCAGAGAACAAAGCCCTCCTTTCGGGAGTCCTACGTAACGAATGGGGCTTTGAAGGCTTTGTCACCACAGACTGGTGGACCCATGGAGAACATTACCTGGAGCTTCTTGCAGGAAATGACTTGAAAATGGGAAATGGATACCCTGAACGTGTAGAAAAGGCATTGGAGCTGGGCCTTATTTCAAGGGAAGACATATTACAAAACGTAAAGTCAATCCTCCATTCCATATTGAGACTGGAATAAAGAAGATACATTTTCTACA
>JALFRH010000027.1 GCA_022785155.1 Spirochaetales bacterium | reverse complement strand
CTGGAAGCGGAGATGTGCTCTCTGGTATCATCGGGGCCTTCCTTTCTTCAGGTATGGGAGTATTGGAAAGTGCAATAAATGGAGTGATACTTCATCAGAAGTGTGGAAAGAGCCTATCTTCCATGTTAGGATTCTATACTTCGGAAGACTTGTTGGAGGAGGTTGGAAAAGAAAGATGATTCAAGGTTATATTCTCTCTGTTTTATATCTTTCTCTTTCCTCTCTCATGTTTCTCCAGACAAAATACAGGCTCCAGCTGTCCTTTGTCTTGAGATTCTCTTCCTTTTTGGTTTCAAACAAGAACGCTTTGAATATTTTCTCTCTCATCGGGGCCATGATATTCATCATCCTTTTGTTTTTTCCCATTCCTCCAGGCCCCAGGATTTTAGGTGATCTTATACCTGCTTTGATGGTTTTATATGAAACGTTATATTTTTTCATTGTCTATGGAAGAGAAGATATAAAGAAAGATAGAGAGTATATAAACTTTTCAAAAGAAGGAAGAAAAGTGACTTTAGGCTGGATAAGCATGATTGTCGCCATTGTCCATTTTGCCTTCCCCTCTTTTGTATTGTTGTAAGGGTGTGTTATGGAGGAGAGAATCACAACAAGCGGTGTGGCGGAGAAAAAAGGGGAGTTTCTTGTGGCCAAAAGGCTTCCCGGGGGGCCTCTTTCCGAGAAATGGGAGTTTGTAGGGGGCAAGAACCGTTGGGGAGAAAGCGTTCCGGATACCTTGAAAAGAGAGTGGATGGAAGAGCTGAACCTGGAAGTGGAAGTAAAAGAACACTTGTTGGATACGGAGTTCACTTATAAAGAGACCCATTTCACTTTAGTTTGCCACAAAGTGGAAATAATCGGAGGCGATATAAAGCTTTCTGTCCATCAGGACTATAAGTGGGTGGATAAAGAAGGCTTAAAGCTTTTGGATTTCGGAAAGTCCGATGGCGTCATAAGGGATTGGATCATAGAAAGGTATAAGTTTTCTTCCTGATATTCGCTTTATAGTCTCTCCTAGACGTGATTATTCCCCCAAGCCTTCCATAAAACTCCATTCAAAGAGACGGAGTCGGTTGTAACCGAAAAAAGCTTTTAGAAATCTAATTGGATTTCCACTCTTTCTTTACTTCTCCGGTAATTGATATCCACTCCATCTATCTCTATGTTCATGGTATTCTTTTATGATGCAGTGTATGATATATATACCGGGTCGAGCATAACAATAGGAGCTGTTGGGGATATAACTGATTCATCCTTTAGTAAAAATGAGAAATACAAAAATCATAGCTATGTTATCTGCTTTGTCGGCTGCTGTGTTCTATGCTTTGAATACACCCTTTTCCAAGCTCTTGTTGTCAGAATCTTCTCCTACAATGATGGCTTCCTTTTTATATTTGGGGGCAGGTATAGGCGTAGGGATTATGTATTCTTTCCACTATAAGAAGGAAGATAGGAAAGAGAGACTGAATAGAAGTGATCTTCCTTACACTCTTGGCATGATAGCTTTGGATATTGCGGCTCCGATTTTTCTTATGCTTGGAATAAAGAATGGAACTGCATCCAACGCTTCTCTATTAGGCAACTTTGAAATAGTTGCAACAACCATAATCGCTCTTCTCTTTTTTGGAGAAAAAGTATCTGGAAAACTATGGATGGCCATAGGCCTCATAACTCTTTCAAGCATTATCCTTTCCTTTGAATCTGTGGAAGGGTTCAGGTTCTCCAGAGGGTCCCTCCTTGTTGTTCTCGCCACCTGTTGTTGGGGCTTGGAGAACAACTGTACAAGAAGTATTTCAAATAAAAGCTCTTATGAAATCGTAACCATAAAAGGAGTATTCTCAGGTCTTGGTTCCCTGATCATAGGTCTTGCCATAGGTGAACGGCTTCCCAGAATAGAGTTTGTCCTGGCTACATTGCTATTGGGTTTTCTCTCCTATGGCCTAAGTATTTTCATGTATGTAAGGGCCCAAAGATACCTGGGAGCAGCAAAGACCAGTGCATATTATGCCGTGGCTCCCTTTATCGGTTCCTTCTTGGCCTTTGTATTTGTGGGTGAAAAGCTCTCGATCCATTATTTGATCGCTCTTCCTGTAATGGTGGCGGGAACAGCCCTTGTTTTATATGATACCCTCTCATTGGATCGTAAGGCCAACAGGGTATAGAGAAAAAACTTCTGCAGAAATAGATTTTATACTTTTACTCTTTACATGAATAATAGGGCAGGGGACCATCAAGCCAATAGAAAAGGCCGTCTTTTCAGGCGGCCTGGATATTCAACAAAATCAATTAGATTACAGTTCCATCAGGGATGATGGCGTTCTTGTTGATGACGATGATTCCATCATGAACCGAGTACATCTCGAAGTCGCCTTCCGCTCTCTTGATGTTGTCGATACCGATACGGCAGTTGGATCCGATTCTGGCATTCTGGTCGATGATGGCCCTCTTGATGATGGTGGCTCTTCCGATACCAATGTTAGGAATTCCATTCTTTGCATTGTTTGCCTTTTCTTCTTCGCTTTCATATCTGGAAGCACCCATGCAGTATACGCCATCAAGGGAAGCACCGGCTTCAATGAATGTTCTGACACCGACGATTGAGTTTACGATGGTAGCGTTTGTGATGATGGAACCTTCAGATGCAAGAGCATTGGAGAGAGAACAGAAGTTTGCCTTTGTTGCAGGAAGGTGTCTTCTGTGTGTGTAAATAGGCATCTCTTCATCATAGAAGTTGAAGCTTGGCTTATCTGAAGCAAGGTTGAGGTTTGCTTCGTAGAAAGCCTTTACTGTTCCGATATCTTCCCAATATCCATCGAAGAGGTAAGATGATACAGGCTTTGTCTTGATGATGTCTGGAATGATTTCCTTTCCGAAGTCTGTCTTATCATTGTTGAGAGCCTGTTCCATTTCTGCAGCGTTGAAGATGTAGATACCCATGGAAGCGATGTATTCATTCTTCTCCGTCCTCTTCAAGCCAAGCTGATCTTTGAGTGTGGATTCAGGAATGATGTAGTCAGTAATATCTGCATCTGGACTTGGCTTCTCATAGAACTTTGTGATCATGCCCTTCTCGTCACAGCCCATGATTCCCAATCCTGTTGCTTCCGGTCTGCTGATCGGCTTACCTGCAATAGTGAGGACAGCGTTGCTTTCAATATGGCGCTGAAGCATCTTGTTGAAGTCCATTCTGTAAAGCTGGTCACCAGAAAGAATTACATAGTAGTCTGCATTCTGGTCTCTGAAGTGCTTCAGGTTCTTTCTTACAGCATCAGCTGTTCCCTGATACCATGTTTCGGAAGTATATGTCTGCTCTGCTGCCAAGATTTCTACAAATCCACCAGAGAATGCATCGAAGTTATATGTAGATGCAATGTGATTGTGGAGTGATGCACTATTAAACTGTGTCAAAACGTAGATCTGTCTGATGTTGCTGTTGATACAGTTTGAAATCGGAATGTCCACAAGGCGGTATTTTCCTGCAAATGGAACTGCAGGCTTTGACCTATCCATTGTCAATGGATAGAGGCGTGTTCCCCTTCCGCCTCCTAATACAATTGCGACAACCTTTTTGTTGTTGAGTGTCATATGAATTCTCCTTTATTTATATTCTAATCACCTTTTATTCAAATAACAGTTTTAGTTTTTTCTTTTTCCTAAGTCCTTGGAAGAAAAAAGTTCTTACTTTGGTTATTTTACCATCACTTTCCTTGTTCCCGCCACATTTATTGTCAGTTTTCACAAATTGTTGACTGGAACACTTGTGGAGAGAAAACTATATGCCCATAAACAGGCTTTGAAGCAGAGCCCCCATAGGGGGACTCTTTCAGAGAAGGGATGTATAAACTTCCATATACTCTTCAGCGCTCTTTTTCCAGGAGGAGTCCACCTTCATGGCTCTCTTCCTTGCTTCTGTAAGGCTTTCTTTATCTTTATAGAACTCCTTTGCCCTCTCTACTGCCTTAACAATATTCTCGGGATTGAGAGGAGAAAGCACGAAGCCTGTCCCCTCCTTGTTCTCAAGATCCACCACTGTATCCTTAAGGCCTCCTGTCATATTTACAATAGGAAGTGTTCCATACTTCATTGAATACAGCTGGTTGAGGCCACAAGGCTCGAAACGTGAAGGCATCAAGAAGAAGTCTGCACCTGCTTCGGTCTTGTGGGAAAGAGGGGTGGAGAAGGTGATCTTTACAGACAGGTTGTTGTACTTGGACATCAGTAGACTCAGCTTTGTCACATACTTGGAGTCTCCGGTTCCAATCAATACCACCGCAGAGTCATGGTTTTGGAGTATTCTTTCCAATGCACAGGGCTCTCCTTCCAACAAAAGCTCATCAAAGCCCTTTTGGTCCGCCAATCTTGAGATTATGGCAAAGAGAGGTTTGTCGTCATAACCTTTGATCTTAAACTCTTCCAAGAGTTCCTTCTTGCACTCTTCCTTTCCGCTTAAGTCAGAGACGGAGTAGTTTGAAATAAGATCTTTATCCGTTTCCGGGTTCCATTCATTGTAGTCGATGCCATTGATGATGCCTTTTGAGTCATCTTTTCTATCCTTCAGGATATCATCAAGACCACAGCCCATTCCACTTTCCCTTATCTCTTCCATATATGTGGGGGAGACAGTGGTGATGAAATCACAATCCAAGAGTCCTGCTGCCATCATGTTGATGTTTTCGTGGGCCTTGGGGCCTCTGAGGGCACTCTTCGGAATGCGGGAGGATGAGATTATTGCATCAAAAGGAGGGAATACACCCTGATAGGCAAGGTTATGGATAGTGAAGACAGTCTTGGCCTCCACCTTGAAGTAATTCAGATAATAAGGTATGAGGCCTGTGGTCCAATCATGACAGTGCACAATGTCCACTTTCCAATCGGTTGCAGCCAGATATAGGGCTGTTGCCTTTGCAAAACAGAGGAATCTAGGACAGTTGTCTGGGTATGGCTGGAAAGAAGTATCCCCATATATTCCCAATCTCTTTGAAAAATATGGGTGGGAGAGGCCTACATATACTACGCCATTCACTTCTTTCTCATAAATCTCTGCTCTTTCATTCGTTCCAAGCATTGGAATAAGAAAGGATAGGGATTTATGCCATCCCTCTTTTTCTATAAACGAATACATAGGCATGAATATCCTTACTTCATTGCCCATTTCTGTAAGTGTCGCCGATAGAGCTCCGACTACATCCGCCAATCCTCCGGATTTGGAGAAAGGCACGGTCTCGCTAGTTGCCATTAATATCTTCATGACTTAATTATCTATCCTTAAAAGGGTGGTAGCAAGTTTAAATTTTAAGTATAGGATAGACCTTGGATGAATTCATTCTTTTTGGAATTGGCATATAGATCGGGTAGGCTTATTTGGGAATCGTCCTTTGGACTACCAGAGCCTCATGTCCCTTTCTTCTCCGTCTTTTTCCACTCTTTCAAGTATGAAGTAGGGTTGGACAAATATGTTGAGGGGAGTGAATGTGTCCTTGATCTTGTCTTTTTCAATGCAACCGGAAATAAACCAAGAAGAATCGTCATTTGGAGTGTAGAGTATTTCAGCCCTTACTATTCTTTCCCCCTCATTCCAGTAAAGGAAAGTCTCCCACCTTTTTCCATAATACTTTTTGATTTCTGTGGTCATAAAACCTTCCGGTGATGACAGGACCTCATCTATGTATATAAAAGCCTTTTCAAAAAGAAGGATGTTCTCCGACAACACCTCTCTCCCCACTTGTGTATCATCGAGAAACAATAGGGCTCCGTCTTCAGAGGCCTTCAGCTCTATCTTATGGCCATCAAGAATAAGAGAGTAATAGAGATATGATTCACCATACTCCACAAAGGCGTTTCCATCCTCTGAAGAGTATCTGATGATAATGGAAGATGAAAAATTGGAAGTGTCTGTATTCAGTATACGTCTCTTTACGCTTTCGTCTTCCCTGGTATTCAGGGAGAGGGTGGGAACATCAAAACCATTTGACGCTATTTCATCTTTTATCTCCAAAACGTCACTTTCCTTTATTCCTTGGGAAAATAGAGGAAAGGTAAGTACAAGAATAGTGAGATAAAAGATGAATCTTTTCATTACAAATTGTTTTCCTGGATATATTCGTCGGCGCTATGGGCGGCCTTGGCACCATCCCCGGTTGCTGTAACCACCTGTCTGAAAGAAGTGTTTCTTACATCTCCGCAGGCAAATACTCCTGGAAGGGAAGTGTTCATCTTGTCATCTGTTATGATAAAACCGTTTTCAACATCCACAAGGCCTTCAACAACTTTTGAGTTTGGAACTGTACCTATAAATACGAAAACCCCATTGGTTTCGATTTCGCTGCCGTCGTCAAGCAAAACGCTTTCGACCTTTGTTCCGTTTCCTTTGATCTCCACAACGTTCTTTCCCATGACTGTAGAGACATTCGGGATAGTCTTTATCTTTTCCTGCAGGGCCTTCTGAGCTCTGAAAGAGTCACGGCGATGGATGATTACAACGTCCTTTGCAAGTTTTGAAAGGTACATGGCATCTGTAAGGGCAGTGTCTCCGCCTCCCACTACAACCACCTTCTGTCCTCTGAAGAAGGGGCCGTCACAGGTAGCGCAGTAGCTTACTCCCTTTCCACTGTACTCTTCTTCGCCTTTGGCTCCGATGTGTCTATGGCTGGCACCGGTAGCAATGATTACGGCCTTTGCCTTTATCTCCGAGTAAGATGAAGTCACTAGGAATCTATTATCTTTCTTTTCTATTTTCTTCACTTCGTCATACTCGATTTCTACGCCGAACTCTTTGCACTGGTTTTCCATGGACTCAGAGAGAAAGTACCCGCTTATCTTACCCAGTCCCGGGTAGTTTTCGATTTCGTCGATGAACAACAATTGTCCACCAGGACCCATGGGATCCAAGACCAATGTGGAATATCCAGCTCTTGAAGCATATTGGGCTGCACTCATTCCTCCAGGTCCTGCTCCTACCACCAAAACATCAATTTCCCTCATTCTTACTCTCCTTCGCCTTTGCCAAGAGCATTTCCTCTGCATCGCTTCTTCTGATATATATAGGTCCTTCCCCTATGTCGTCCGCTCCATCTTTCCCATACTTCTCTTTTCCCAGTTTCTCAAGAGCATAGGAAAGGCATCTTGGTGCTTCAGGATCCACATTTAGATCCAAGGAAGGAGAAATAGAGAGAAGTTTTGAAGCAAATAAAGCTGCATCAGGTCCTGTAACAAGGATATTCTTCAGATCCTTTAAGGTGGAGATGATATCTTCAGGGTTGCCGTCCCTATCGGAGATTACTGTTTCCCCTTCTACCGACAGACGGAAATAGAACTTCTTTTTCTTTGCGTCGATTACGCTGAGAATCGGTCCCTTCCATAGTGATTTCACGCTTTCTTCAATTACAGAAAGGGTAGGGACTGAAACAAGAGGGGCGGAGGAGGCAAGGGATATTCCCTTCAGCCCGGCCATTCCAATTCTTAAGCCGGTGAAGGAACCTGGACCCTTGGTGCATATAAGGAGTTCCAAGTCCTTCAGTTCTATGCCGCCTCTTTTGAGAAGGGATTTTATTTCACCCAAAAGGTTCTCCGAGTGTGAGAAGTTACCTATCACCTTTCTTTCTTCATAGGTGGAAGATGTTCTAAGGGATATAGACAGAACAGGAGTCGAAGTGTCAAGCGAGAGAATGTTCATACCTGCCGTCTCCTTTGATTGTTATGGTTCTTGATAAATCGTCATTGATCTTGATTTCCACAAATATAGTTGAATCAGGAAGCATGGAATCTATTTTCTCAGACCATTCTATGAGTGTTATTCCATCAGGATAAAGAAACTCTTCTCCTCCCATGGACTCGAATTCATCTTCACCGCTAAGACGATAAATGTCCAAATGGTAGAGTTTTTCTTTTCCATCATACTCCTGGACAAGGGTGAAAGTAGGAGAGACCACAGCCTCTGTTATTCCCAGACTTCTTGCAATTCCCTTGGCCAACACGGTTTTTCCTGCACCTAAGGATCCTCTCAGAGAAACACAGTCTCCTTTCTTTAAGGTGGAGCCGAAGGCGAACCCAAGATCCTCAGTTTCCTCAGTGGTTTTTGTAGTTACAGTCATTTTATCCTCTTTTAATGGTGGCACTTACACCCGTCGCCTTCCCCTTTGTGGCAGGAACAGTTCTCGTCATGATGACACTCATCATCATGGCAGTGTCCGCCACAGTGACAGGAAGACTCTTCGTCCTCTTCTTCATCGAAAGGAAATTCTTCTTCTACCGAGAGGGCGAACTTTCTGAAGTCATCCTGGAAGTTGGGGTTGGGAAGATCACTTTTGTCACCTTCTACATTCTTTACATATTCTTCATGGATGATATCTCCGATCTTCTCTCCTGTAGCCTTTTCATAGGCTTCGATGAGACCCTTGACGAACTTGTCGTCCTTTGCAAGGTATCTGGCCTTCTCAAGATACTCCCTTGCTTCATCATATTCCCCGTCATCCAAGAAAAGATAAGCAAGGTTTGTGGTTGTGGTGAGATTGCTTTCATCCATATCGCAAGCGGTTTCCAGGTATATCTTGGCCAGTTCCCTGTTTCCTAATTCCAGTTCGCAGATGGAAAGCTCGTTGTATATTTCACTATTTCCTTCAACAAGCTTCAGACAAGCCAAGAAGCACTCCCTGGCTTCTTTGTAGTCCTTTCTTATTCTTAACGCCCAGCCCTTGAGGAAGTAGCCGTTCCAAATGGAAGGGTTCTCTGAAAGGAATTTATCGATGATAGGAAGAGCTTTGTCCGGTTCGCCGAGTGTAATGAAGTCGTAAGCCTCATAGATGGCATCTCTGTTGTCCAGCTTGAAGTCGATTTCCTTCATGGCTTTCTTCACTTCATCTTTCCTCTCGCTTTCCTCCGCCACCTCCAAGTATCTCTCTCCATATTCCTTGGCTTCTTCCAGGTTCCCCATATAGGCTTCGAAAGAGAAAAGCTCGGAAAGAATCATTTCGTCTTCACCGAATCTCTCGATTCCATCCAAGAGGGTGGATCTGACTTTCTTGATCCATGGCTTGTCGTCTTCATCCTTGCTTCTTGCTTCAACGGCCAAGTATGAATAGAGGGTGGCAAGGTTGATGCAGGATGCACTCTGGGGCAATAGGTGGTACACAGCAAGAAACAGTTCTTCAGCAAACTCGAACTCTTTTCTCTGTTCTTTTGCGATTGCAGCCTGGTTCAGTTTCTCTACAATGTTAGGGTCTGAAGCAAGAACGAAGGCTTTGTAATAAGAGAAGTTGGGATTGTCCTTGTCGTGGGCGATTACACTTATCATCCCAGCAACGATATTCTCTACTGTGAGGTCTTTGTCCTCGACTTTGTCTTTTCCCTTTCCAAGGAGAATCGGCAGTTCAATTGATGGGTCGATGGAGAAGGAACCGAGGTCCGCTTTAAAGCTTTCAGGTAGTTTAATGAATTTAATATTTTCTGTCGTCGTCATAATCGTTTTATTCTTGGCAATTCTTGTAAACAAGGCCTGCAAACCCTTGCTTCCACCAATACTTCACTGATATATACCTTTCGGTATTACAATGAATTAAACAGTTTTCAGAAGCATTATTCTTCCTTACATTTCACCCTGTTTTACAGTTTGCTTAACCATTATGTCATACACATAGGATTATGTCCACAATAGGTGTGGCTTTGGAGTTGGAGTAATGAAGGAGGGGAGGGCAAAAAAAAGTCCTATAGAAAAAGCGAATCGTCGACTCTTGAACATTAGTTCAAGGTTGGAGCCCTTGTTCGCTTGCGTTCTGTACCCTGTTTAACCCAGAGGGCGGGTGCAATGCAGGCAGAAGCTATCCCAGGCCCCGATATAGTAGGTTTGAGCCAAGAGGTGCTTGATTGCTTTCTATAGGTTAATTCGATTGTATATGTCTACAGGGAGTTTGTGTAGTGTTTTTTTATACTTTTCTCCAAATACAGCGAATAAAAAAATGGAGACCTTTCAGTCTCCAATCAATCATTTGGACATTCTTAGAAGTCGAAGTCATCATCTACAGAGCCGGAAGCAGAGAATTCTTCAGCAGAAGCGATCTCTTTGGATTCATCTTCGTTGAAGACAAATTCTTCTGTTCCAAGTGTTTCCATAGATTTGTCGATGGAAGACGCAATTTGTGCGGCACTCTCTCCTATCCTATCAATAAGATCCTGAAGCTCTTCGTTATGGATCTCCACAAGAGAGAGCCTCTGTCTAAGCTCATCAAGCTCATCGCTGAGTGTTTTTACTGCAAGTGCAGCTCTTTTGAGTCTAGTAGTAATGAGTACACTTTTTTTTACGACTTCCATCTTGTTCCTCCTTAGGCAAGAACTTCTTTGACAGTCTTGACAAGTGCAGAGAATGCAGCCTTGTCTTCAACAGCCATGTTGGAAAGTGCCTTTCTGTTCAGAGTGATGTTTGCAAGCTTGAGGCCATGCATGAACTGGGAGTAGTTAAGACCCTCAGCCTGTACAGCTGCATTGATTCTTGCAATCCAAAGCTTTCTGAAGTCACGCTTCTTTTCCTTTCTGCCACGATATGCATACTGGCCTGCCTTTGCGACAGCGTCCTTGGCAATACGTGTGTTGGTGCTTCTGCGGCCATAGTAGCCTTTAGCTTGGTCGAGAATCTTCTTTCTTCTGTCCTTTCTTTTGGTTCCGTCAACTGCTCTTGGCATAATCTCTCCTCCTTAATCAAGCGTAAGGGAGCATTTCTTTTGCTCTCTTTGCTTCACAATCGGCAAGAACTCCTGCATGTCTGAGGTTCATCTTCCTCTTGGAGCTCTTCTTGGTGAGAATATGGCGAGATCCCTGCTTTTTGATCATGACCTTGCCAGTTCCGGTGACCTTGTAGCGCTTTGCAGCACTCTTTCTTGTTTTCATCTTAGGCATTTTTATTGCCCTCCTTTTGCGTCGCCAGGAACAAGAACCCTGGAAACTGCATTATATCATTCCCATACGGGAGTGAGTTCACTCTTTGACTTCTGTCTGAGGCTTCTCCTGCACCTTCTGAGCCTTAGGCTTGGAACTCTTTGCAGGTGAAAGCATCATACTCATCATTTTACCTTCCATGAAGGCGCTCTTGTCAAGGTTAAAGGCACAGCCCATTTCGCTCAACTTGACAAGAATAGTATCCAGGACTTCCTTTCCAAGCTCAGGGTGGGTCATTGTCCTTCCCTTGAATCTGATGGAGACCTTTACTTTGTTTCCTTCTCCAAGGAACTCGGAAATAGCCTTGCTCTTCGTGTTGATGTCATTGTCTGCAATCTTTGACTGCATTCTGACTTCCTTAAGCTTTGTGACAGCCTGGTTCTTCTTGGCTTCCTTCTGCTTCTTCTCCATCTCGTATCTGTATTTGCCGAAGTCGAGAATCTTGCATACAGGCGGATTAGCCATTGGTGATACTTCCACCAAATCCAATCCGGCTTCTTCAGCCAGTCTGAATGCGTCATAAGTGTTCATTACGCCTTTCTGTTCGCCGTTTTCATCAATCAGAAATACTTCTCTACTTCTGATCTGGCGATTGATTCTCAAATCTTTTGTAGCCATTAAACTCCTTTGGGCAAAATGCTGATGTTCGATAAAGTCTCATACGTATCTACGTACTGGAAAAGGATATCACCAACAATTAGATGGTGTCAAATGAGTTACGTGGTCTAATTGGCTTTAATGATATTATTTTTATCCAATTTGTATTCAATTTAAGGTTAAGGGCAAAAAAAACGGCTCCCGAAGGAGCCATAGAGCCAAGACCAAATCAGTCGAGGGCGTGTCCAGCTGAGCCGAGAACATCGATGTTCTTATGCATATACATCTTCTTGAGAGCTTCTCTTGCAGGTCCAAGATACTTTCTTGGGTCGAACTCACTTGGCTTCTCAGCAAAGATCTTGCGGATTGTTCCTGTCATGGCAAGTCTACCATCGGAGTCGATGTTGATCTTACATACGGCAGACTTTGCAGCCTTTCTAAGCTGTTCTTCTGGGATACCGACGCTGTCCTTGAGCTTTCCACCGTATTCGTTGATCATCTTTACATATTCCTGAGGAACAGAAGAAGAACCATGGAGAACGATTGGGAAACCTGGGAGTCTCTTCTCGACTTCAGCAAGGATGTCGAATCTGAGCTCTGGTGGAACGAGGACGCCGTCTGCGTTTCTTGTGCACTGCTCCGGTGTGAACTTATATGCACCATGGCTTGTTCCTACGCTGATTGCCAGGGAATCGACACCAGTCTTGGAAACGAAGTCTTCGACTTCTTCCGGCTTTGTGTAGTGGGAGACTGCAGCGCTTACCTCATCTTCGATGCCGGCAAGAACTCCAAGCTCACCTTCTACAGTTACATCGAACTGGTGGGCATACTCTACGACTTTCTTTGTAAGAGCAACGTTTTCTTCATATGGAAGGGATGAACCGTCGATCATTACGGAAGAGAAACCGTTGTCGATACAGTCTTTACATGTTTCGAAAGAATCACCGTGGTCGAGATGGAGAACGATTGGAATATCGCAACCCAGTTCATGAGCATATTCAACAACACCTCTTGCCATGTTTCTAAGGAGATTGATGTTTGCATAGTCTCTTGCACCTCTGGAAACCTGAAGGATAACAGGGCTCTTTGTCTCGACGCATGCCTGAACGATTGCCTGCATCTGTTCCATATTATTGAAGTTGAATGCACCGATGGCATATCCACCCTTAACTGCCTTGGCGAACATTTCTCTTGTGTTCACCAGTCCAAGTTCTTTATAGCTTGTCATAAAAGCCTCCTAAATGTGAAACCGGTATTAATTTAGCGATTTCAAGCTTATAGGTCAATCTTACAGGAGATATTATTTGCCATTGCCCCAATTCTTTTCTTGGAATAGAATTCAAGAGATGAAAAAGAAGAAGATAAAAATAACAGCAATAATTCTGGCGATTCTTGCCCTTTCCCTTTCATATCTCTTTTTCATTCCATATGTGGAATATAGGGAACCGGAGCTGCCGTCTTTGTTCTCTTCCCGTCTCACCCATCCCCAGTCTTCCTTTTCTTTCCTTGTAGGAAGGGAAGGCGGAATATTGTCCAAGATCCGTAAGCCCTCCCTTGTGGTCTATTCACCTCTTTCAAGGGTGGAAGAGAAGGAAATGAAGACACTCCAGTGGGGTAGACTGGACTCTGAAGCCACATACTCCGTCTTCTTTAATCCGATTGATATGTATCGGTTCCTATTGGAGTCCAATAGTGATAAGGTCATAGGATTTTTATTTGAAGAGAATAACGATGAGGCCAAGAAAATATATGACACTCTTAGCCTGGAATTCCCGAACCTGGTCCCCGTCACATACTACGACAGGGTCTCCGTAGTAAACAAAGACAAGATAGTGGAGAGTCTCAACGGTCTATGGGGAGTCATAGTCTATGGCGTCGAAGATAGCAGGGAAGCTTGGTGCAGCGCAGAGTGCAAGGTGATTATGGATCCTCTCTCCGCTGCCTCTGCTGTAAGCCTGGAGCGTGTTTTGGCCATAACTCCAGATTGGAAAGATATCATCAAGAGTGCATTAAAGGGTGATGATATCTCTTTTGACTACACTCTCACTGTGCTTGAGAACTGAGATGAAGTTTTCCTTCACCCTTTCTTTCAGTTCCTCTTTGTCCACATTCTTTATATTGGCGAGAAACTCCAAAGTATACTCAGTGTACTCCGGCATATTGGGCCTTCCCCTCATGGGCACGGGAGACAAATAGGGGGCATCGGTTTCATAGAGGATCCTGTCAATGGGGCAATAAACAGCACTTTCCCTTATATGGGAATTGGCCTTATATGTAACATTTCCTGAAAAGGAAATATAGGCGCCTCTATCAAGGAGTTTTTCCGCTGTCTCCACTCCAGAGGAAAAGGAGTGCATTATAGTCCTTTCATCGAAGTAAGGAAGGAGGGACAATAGATCTTCATCTGCATCCCTACTGTGGACGATGAGAGCCAAATCCAAATCCTTGGCCAGCTCTATTTCCCTAAGGAACAACTCTCTTTGTTTCTCTATGGTTCCATAGTTCCAATGCCTATCGAAGCCACATTCACCTATGGCGTCGGCGGAGTAGGTGTCAATGTCTTTCTTCAGACCACAGATGATGGCGTCGATGTCGGCTTCTTTCTCCAGCATCCATGGAC
>JALFRH010000007.1 GCA_022785155.1 Spirochaetales bacterium | reverse complement strand
CATAGAGGCCCTGTCGAGGACGGCCGATGAAATAAGCGCATTGTTTGCATCGGAGGTTGCCAGGAGATTCGGTGTGGACGAAACCGAACTCAGAACACAAATCAATGAGATTATGGAACACTGTATTTCGGCATTCAAGGTAAGCATGGAGCGGGCTGCCTAAGTGTCAACATTGAGTGAATAATAAATAATAGATAATCCCCACTTTTTTTTGATTATAAAATACACATTTATACAAATATGTTACAAATAAACCATAAATCTAGAAACAAGTAAGAATACCAAATTATTCTTCTTCAATAAGCCTGAAGAGCTCCTTTTCAGCTTCTTCTTTACTAGAAAGTGAAGACACTAAGGAGCCGTGGCTGTATACGAAGATTTTTCTTCCATTTCCACAGACTGCAAAATCTGCTCCATGTGCTTCTCCCGGGCCGTTTACAGAACATCCCATGACAGCTACGGTAATATCTTTATTAAGAGTCAAAAGTCTATGCTGTATTTCATTTAAAAATCCATGGCTATCGAAGGTATGGCGGCCGCATCTAGGGCATGCCACGATTCTTACTCCTCCCTTCTTCAATCCCAGGGTCCTAAGTATTTCATTGGCACATAGCACTTCGTCTTCGATACTGCCGTTTATGGAGACTCTTATTGTATCTCCAATTCCTTCTTTAAGGAGGTTGCCAAGTGCCCAAGTGGAACGGACAGCACTTGTTATAGCATTACCGGCTTCAGTTACACCTAAATGAAATGGATAGCCGCTTTTCTCATTAAAAAGTCTGGCCGCCCTCATAGTATTATCTATATCACTACTCTTAAGTGAAACTACAATATTATTAAAGTTCCATGCTTCGAAGTCTGAGATGTATTCGAGAGCTGTATTTACCATCAACTCCACTACATCGTCATTTTTTCCATGTTTAGGAAGAGATCCTGTATTGAGCCCGATTCTAATGGCTTTTCCCATATCTCTGGCTTTTTCTACAACCATCTTCGTCTTCCATTTATCCCCGATATTTCCAGGATTGATTCTGATTTTATCGGCCCCATTATCCATAGCCTCCAAGGCAAGGCGATAATCAAAATGGATATCTGCAACCACAGGGATGGGGGAATGGGATGTAATATATCTGAAGTTTTCTCCGTCCATGGAGGAGACATAGCTGAAACGAATGAGATCGCAGCCCATAAGAGACAGGTCGTTTATTTTTCCAACAACAATCTCAGGGTTTATATCAGAAATCTTATCATCATACATTGTCTGGACTTTTATAGGTTCATTTCCACCGATAACTGTATTCCTGACAATTGCCTTTAGTTTGGAATTCATTTTAGTCTCCTATGTTCAATTGTTCCCTCGACTGTATTCAAAGCAAAGGGTTCACCTGGAAGATAAAGGACGAAATCCCCCTCATCAAGGGTTATGACCCCTGTTACTTCCCTATTCTCCCTATTATCTCTCCAACCAGTGGCGGCATTGGCCTTGCCCTTTACTACCACAAAGATGTTTGTGGCTTCCTTATCTACAGAGAAGCCGGTATATTCACGATTCTTTTCAACACGAAAAGAATTGATGCTCTTTATTCTTTCATCCAAAGCTATATATTTACCAAGGTTTTCAAGTTTATCTTTGACCATAAGAAGATTCTATCAAATTGAAGGATATGAGGATATCACTTTTTCTTTTGAAATGATTCCATTCCCATGATTTCCCCGGGATTATTGACCACATTCCTTTCTCCATCTGAAAAATATGCATAATCAAAACCACTTTCCAAAACAACCACGATGTTCATATCAGGGTCCAGAAGCTTAATGTATCTTCTCCCTCCATAGCTACCTTCCCCTGCAATAATCGAGGCCCTATCATCTCTGATTGATAGAATATGTAAAAACCTATCGAAGGAAGGTACTTCAAATACCAAAGAAATGCAGGTTGGGCTCTGGTCATCAGGAAGAAGGGAGAAAGATTTGTTCCATTTTTCTTTTGATACAATTGTCACTCCACTCCTCCAGGAGCACCACCCGTCGCCGCTTTGAGATATATCTTCGAACAATAGTGATGAGTACCATTGACGGGAAAACTTGATATCAGTGACTTTGATGACGGAATGTACTAGCTGCATTTATCTCTCCATCAAGATTATATGACAATATATGTCCCAAGGTTCATATTTTTCATATATAAAACAAAAGAGGGCACCGAAGTGCCCCAAAAAGAGTTGATCTCCATTATTTGTTGAGAAGAAGCATTCCGAACACAAGTGTGAAGAGAGCTACTGTTTCAACGATACCGATTACGATGAAGTACTTTGCAGTACCCTTACCTGTTTCAGCAAGAGCATCTGCAGCTGAAGCAGCTACCTTACCCTGGAAGAAAGCTGAGAGACCGATGACACAGCCAGCGAGAACACCTACAGCAAGGGAAAGGATGCCATTTCCAAGACTAGGATCAGCAAGCTTTGCAGAGATGAAGTTCATAAGAAGGAAGCCATAGATGATCTGTGTAAGAGGAGCACCTGCAAAACCAACAAGAATAAAAGGATCCTGCTTTCCGTTTGCATAACACTTCTTCCATCCACCGACAGATGCCAATGATGCCATTCCTGCGCCGAAACCAGAGCCAACTGCTGAAATGCAGAGAGCACATGCCATACCAATGTAAATAAGGAAACTGTAGTTCATTTTCTACTCCTATTGATTTTTATTTGAGGACCTTCTTTTTGAAAGGTTCATATTTGTATCCGGACCATTCTACACCGACTTGCCCGGAGAATTCCATAATATTTAGTCTGACGCCGTGAACGACTATAGACAAAAATCCCATTACCAGATTTACAGCGTGTCCAATGATCAGGACAAGGACACCAAAAGGAAGAGCAAATCCACTTAGTAGTCCTTCGGCCATTCCATTGAAAGACTGAGCTATTGCCAAAGATGCCAATCCTACGGCAAAGAGTCTTATGTAACTCATTACGTTGGAAAAGCAGCTTATGGTATCGATGAAGTTTGTGAAGAAACCTCCTAAGGATTCCTTCATCCCCTGTCCGAAGCTCTTGCCAGGTGCCATCTCTGAGAAGAGACAGACAAGAATAAAACCAGTTGCGATACCAACTACAATAATTGTAAACGGAACCGGTGTATCCACTACAAGGTAAAGAACCAAAAGATAGAGGAGATTGGTATTCAGCATCCAACCGAAGTCAGAAATACAGGACAAATCCTTCTGCTTTATCTTATCGATGATGCAGATAAGACAGGCCAAGGACAGATGTATGGTTCCAATGGAGAAACAGAGAGTCATCATATTGTCCTGGACATTACCGGAATTCATGCTGAAGGCCTCAGGGAAGTTGGTCAATCCAGGGATGACAAACATTCTCAGGAAACCTACGTTTTCGATGATGGTCTCGCTTCCGAACCATGTACCTGTTATGGCACCCCAAATTACTGTGGCACCTCCAAATACATAAATAAGGGCATTGAGGTCCGAACACTTCTTGCTCTTGATATTCAGCACGGCGGCTAAAAGAACGATCAAGGCACCATATCCGGCGTCTCCGATAATCATGGCAAAAAACAGTGTCATGAAAAGGAGGAAGTATCTGGAAATATCCTTCTCCCTGTATCCAGGAACCAGACCCAACATATCAAATAGAGGCTGGATTATCCTGACAATGCCCTTGTGATTGAGCTTTGTAGGAGGATTCTCTTCTTCTGCAGGGTCATCGGAGATATATCCCACACCATTTGCCTTTGCCCAGGAACGGAAAGATTCTATTTCAGATACCGGTACATAACCGGAAATATATGAAATACCTTCCTCATCCGACAGAGTTGCATTTACTTTATCCAAGACAATCTCTTCATCTTGTTTTTTAAGCCAGCTGTTGAAAGAGGAGATATAGGCTGTGGAAGAAACATAGATTCCTCTTATTTCCTCTACTCTCTTTTCTCCCAGGAGCGCTTCGCTCTCAAGTTCTCCAAGACTCTTTTCAGGTAAAGTGAATTCAGAAAGCTGATAGTCTTTCTTCAAGGCTTCTCCAACTACGGCAATGGCACTTCCACCCTCATTTTTAATGGGAATGTAGGAAACCTCAGAGTCGGAAGAGAGAGCCTTCAGATCCTTCTTTGTCACTAAATAGAAATGGAGATCTATTCCAAGCTTGGACAAAGACTTCACTTCTTTTGGATCGAAATCACCCCAAGCTCTGATTCTATCAGCTTCATTTCTAAGTATCCTGACTCTATCTACAGTCTTCTGTTCCTCTTCCATCAGAGCCACGAGGTTCTTTGCTGTCATAAGAACGGAATCAGAAGATAACTCCTGTTGTGGCAAGGAATTCTTTTTGTCTACGTAAGACTCCAGGTTACCAAGGGCCTTCAAGACTATAGACTTATCTTTTTCCTTGTTTTCACTTTCAATGGATTTCTGGGCCACATCCTTTATGTGCATCAGACCCAGATCCCTAAGGGAAAGGACTACTGACAATGCCTTCTCTTTTTGGCAGAAGACTGTAATGCGTTTCATTTTTTCAATCATCAGCTTACCTTCCCTAATTTCTTCTTTGCTATCTTTCCTCTTACAACAGCAGAAGTCTGCTGATCCTGGAGGTAGATACCGATTTTCCTAATATTTTCCTTTGCTTCAGGAATCTTGACCTTCTCAAAAAGGTTTACTCTCTGAGTAGTAGTCCTCAATTCCTTGTCCAAAAGCCTTATCCTTTCCTTCAGGGTTTCAATCAAGGCATCGTATCTTGCTATCTCGCCAAGAGCTACAATGGCTTTGTCCACCCACAAAGGATAAACCCTCAGATCATAGGGAACATCTTCAAAGACCAGAGACTGGAATACAGGAACTTCAACTCCTGCAATATTACCCTTGGTCTTCTTGACTTCCTTTACTTTTACAAGATGAGAGATGGAGCGCTCTTCACTCCAAGAGCTGTTTTCCCCATAGACGGCTATCCAGGACTTCATGCCTTCCACCGCCTCTTTCTGCTTCACCTTCAGTTCTTCTATCTCAGCATAGCTCTGACGTATCACTGTCTGAAGCTGCTGCTTTTTCAGCTGAAGTGTGGGCAGATAGCGGGTAAACTGCTTCAAGGAGTCTTTCTGCTTCTTCTGCTCATTCTTGGTCAGCTTTATCTTTGCCACTACAACTACCCTCACTTAGGCCAATAAGAGGCAATCAAATCTGACTTCAGAAGTGTCTCTTCCGGAGAGAAACACTGGCTGAGAATCTTCCATCCTCTATCCAAAGCTTCTTCAAGAGGAATGTTTACACTGAGATCCATAAGTTCCTTCTCAAACAATTCACCATATTTAAGAAGCTTTTCATCCCAGTCAGACATCAAGAATCCCATGCTCTTCTTTTCAAGGGAATCTTTATAAGCGGCATAAAGCTTGATCATACCATCCATCAAAGCTCTATGGTCGGCCCTGGTATCTTTGTTAACGTTCTGCTTAAGACGGGAGAGTGATCCAAAGGGCTCAATATGGCCATGCTTTAGATAGTACTGACCTTCTGTAATATATCCTGTGTTGTCAGGAACAGGGTGAGTGACATCATCGCCAGGCATTGTGGTGACACCAAGAATTGTTACGGAACCTGCACCTTCGAAGTCTACAGCCTTCTCATATCTGGCAGCAAGCTGAGAGTACAGATCTCCCGGATATCCTCTGTTGGAAGGAACCTGGTCCATGGTGATCGCCATTTCCTTAAGGGCATCGGCATAGTTTGTCATATCTGTAAGAAGGACAAGAACCTTCTTCCCTTGAAGGGCGAACTGTTCTGCAACAGCCAGAGACAAATCAGGCACAAGAGTACACTCTACAGTGGGGTCTGCAGCTGTATGGATGAACATTACAGTACGGGAGAGTGCACCTGAAGCATTGAGAGTATCCCTGAAGAAGAGATAGTCATCATATTTAAGTCCCATTCCTCCCAATACGATGATATCAACTTCAGCCTGCATGGCGATACGGGCAAGAAGCTGGTTGTACGGCTCACCGCTGATGGAGAAGATTGGAAGCTTCTGAGACTCTACAAGAGTATTGAAGACATCGATCATAGGAATACCTGTACGGATCATATTCTTAGGTACGATTCTTCTTGCAGGGTTTACAGATGGACCCCCGATGGGAATCATATTGTCTTCAAGATCAGGTCCGTTGTCTCTTGGTTTTCCTGCGCCGTCGAATACCCTGCCCAATAGATTATCAGAAAAACTGACTCTCATAGGTACACCGAGAAATCTTACACTGTCTCCTGTGCTGATACCGCTGGCTCCGGAGAAAACCTGAAGGGAAACCAAATCTCCATCCAGTTTGATTACGTTTGCATAAGACTTGCCTGTACTTGTGGTGACTTCAGCCAAGTCTCCGCTTCTGACGCCATCCGCCTTTACAGAGATGACGTTTCCTACTATTGATTCAATCTTTGTATATACCTTCTGCATAACTCACCTCTTTCTGGCTTCAAAGAATGCCTTGATCTCCTTTTCACCCTTTTCATATTCAGGCTTGTTTTCAGGAGTACCGTTCCAGTCAAGGAAACGCTGTCTAAGCTGGTTAAAGAAGTTTCTTGCATCCTTTTTGTCTTTAAGCTGGTAATCGGAGGAAAGAATATCCAAAAGGACAGAGAAGACATGCTTCTGCCTGTCGATGGTTACCGTGGCATCAACAGGATCGAAGGAGTTCTGCTGGAAGTAGCAGGAATCCACGAACTCACCCTTCTGATAGATTATATAATCTTCAAGTGTAGTTCCCTCTTCGCCGACTACCTTCATCATCTGTCCGACTTCACTTCCTCTTCTTACAAAGGAGTAGGCATAATCCACTTCCTTTTTGTCGATTACACCTTCATATGTACTCCAGGAATCCAACGGGTCGATTGCAGGATACTTTCTTGCGTCGGATCTTTCACGGGAGAGACCATGGAAGGCACCTACAACCTTGAGGGTTGCCTGTGTAACCGGTTCTTCGAAGTTACCACCTGCAGGAGATACGGTGCCTCCGATTGTAACCGAACCATAGGATCCGTCACGGAGTCTTACTTTACCTGCCCTTTCATAGAATTCGGCAATTCTTGATTCCAGATATGCAGGGAATGCTTCATCACCAGGGATTTCTTCAAGTCTTCCGCTCATTTCTCTCATTGCCTGAGCCCAACGTGAGGTACTATCTGCAAGAAGAAGAACATCAAGACCCATGTTTCTATAGTATTCAGCCATGGTTACAGCTGTATAGACGCTGGCTTCACGGGCAGCTACAGGCATACTTGATGTATTACAGATGATTATGGTCCTTTCCATAAGGGATCTGCCTGTCTTTGGGTCGATGAGTTCAGGGAACTCCTTAAGGGTTTCTACGACTTCTCCGGCTCTTTCTCCACAAGCTGCAATTATTACTACGTCCACATCGGCATTTTTACTTGTCAAGTGCTGCAATACAGTCTTACCGGCTCCGAAAGGTCCAGGGATACAATATGTTCCACCCTTGGCTACAGGAAGGAAAGTATCGATGAGCCTGATCTTGGTGACCATAGGTTCATCAGGTCTTACTCTCTCTTCGTAACACTTGATAGGTACCTTTACAGGCTGGGTAATCACCATGGAGAGTTCCTTTTTCTCCCCCTTCTGATTGGAGATGACAGCAACTGTGCTGTGGGCGGAATAGACACCTTTTTCAACGATGGAATCCACTGTCCATACACCGGGAAGAGTAAAAGGAACGAAGATCTTATGGGTGAACATAAGCTCCTGGACGCTACCGATGGTATCTCCACCAGCAACTTCATCCCCCTTCTTTACAGATGGAGTGAACTCCCATTCCTTATCAGGTATTGCTTCCAGATAAACACCACGCTGAAGGAAGAATCCGCACTTTTCAGCAAGCTGTGGAAGTGGGTTCTGAAGTCCATCGAAGACTTGAGTCAAAAGACCAGGTCCCAATTCAACAGACAATAGCTCTCCAGTGAATCTTACTTCATCACCTACCTTGATACCTGAAGTATCTTCATATATCTGAAGGTCTGCCACTTCACCTGTGATTCTAATGACCTCACCTTTGAGTTTTTCTTCACCCACAAGGATATAGCCAACCTCATTCTTGATTACAGTATCGTCAAATTTTACTTTGACAAGGTTGCCGTTGACACCTGCAACCCGCCCAGTCTTATAGTCCATAATCACTCCTTGATGTTATTACATTTTGGATGTCTCTGTAGAGACGGTCAAATTCTTCCCTTCCCTTTTCTTCACTGAATGCAGCGACTCTTTCCTTTATCTGCAGTTTGAGGCCGTAGATGATAAGGGCATCAAGACTGAAAGGAGAAGAAACAGGATGGGAGGAAAGGAATTGGAAATACTCACCAAGAATAGCCTTTTCAGCATCCAAAGGATTGGAAATTGAAAGTATCTCCTTGGCTTTCTTCTCAAGATTCTCATCCCGTGGAGAGAGAGGTTGATATCTAGGATCATCCCCTTTCCCGTTTTTTATGGCCCTTTGAGTCACCAACATCTCGCTGAATGTAAAATTAAAGCTGTCCCAGTCTTTTACAATTCTGTTGGTCACTTTTCCTTCCCTATGGGAGAAAGAAGCTTTTTCCAGCTCAGAGTAGTCCTTTTCACTTAACTGCTCTTTGGCTTTGGCCAAAAACTCCTCATATTTCATGGGAGAGGGTTTATCCATCCAGACAGAAGGAAGAGATGCAGCGAAATATATGTATTCAGCCACGCCCAGCTCCTTAGAACAATTCCTTCAAAGAAGAAGAAAGATAAGGATATAGAAGCTTTGTTATTTCTTCGTCAGATAGATCGATATAGGCAGATCCATCCTTTGAGTACACCTTGAATCCTCCGGATACACTGGAAGAAGCACGGAGTGTAATTCCCTTCTCCAGCTCCTTTGAGAACTGGGAGGCAAGAATAGAGTCGATTTTATCAACCATATCTTTGCTTACTTCAACCAAGCATCCATCTTCTTCGCCTTTGACCACGGCTACTATTGCTTCAGCAAGTACCTTTTCATCAAGGGTGGATGCTACTTTTGCTCCGAGAATACTCTTGAATTTATCTTCAAGATTCTTTCTCAAAGTAAGGGAAACATCCCTGGCCGCCTGCTTTACGCTGGATATACTGCTTTCTCTTTCGATTTCAATTGTCTTCTTTCCATCAGCAATTATTTTGTCTCTTTCTTTCTTTGCTTCGTCGACAATTCTTTCAGCCTCTTTACGGGCTTCTTCCAAAATCTTTTTGCTTTCATTTGTAGCGGACTCGATTCCATCTTTCTTAATGGAAGCGATTAGATCCTGAATTTGCTGTTCCATAGCTTATACCTCTAAGTCTAACTCTAATAATTATAATTTGTGATTAAGGAAAAGGAAAGCAATATAAAATAAAGGAATATTTATTTTTTCCACACAAAATTTCACAATATTTATATAAATAGTAAAAAATTAGACAAATTTATGGAAATTTATTTGCATTTCGAATGGCATGGACTGTAAGAAAAACTCTTTTACTTTCCTTTTTATTTCAATAGAATTCCAGTATGGCAATACCTAAGGAATTTCTTAGAGAAGACAAAATCAGAGCAATCGTAGTTATAAAAAACCTTAAGACAGATGAGGTTTATCTATATAAGACAGAGGATGCCGTCGCATCTTTTTCCAAGGAAAGATTCAAGCTTGACCTTGGCATGCATCCTGTGAAGAGCCTCCAGAGTGCATATTCATCCTTGGGGCTGGAACTATTTCTCTTCGAGATAGATAAAGAAGCCACAAAGGATGAAGACCTTGACAAACTCTTGGAGGAGAGAAGAAACCATTGGATTGAAAAAGGCTCAAGAATTTACTCCTGAGCCTAGAATTCATAGTTTTTTCCTGTCTTCTTCAATCAGGACTTTCAACCCCTCGATTGCTACTTTGATGGCAGGCTCAGTGTCATGGAGCTTAGGGTTGTCCATACCCAAAGCCTCCCTTTCCTGGTTTCCTACGACAAAGAACTCGCTACCACACCTTACACCAAGATGAGAAGCACAGACAAAGAGAGCTGCAGACTCCATTTCAGAAGCCAAGACTCCAAGTCTCTTCCAAGCCTCCCACTTGTTCTTAAGGTCATAGTATACAGGCATGACATCAGGGTCATGCTGTCCATAGAAGGAATCCTTACACTGGACAACACCTGTATGACTTCTTAGATTCAGTTTCTCCGCCCCCTTTCTGAGAGCCATTACAATATCATAGTCGGCTACTGCAGGAAACTCTATGGGGGCATATTCACGGCTCGTGCCTTCAGCTCTCACGGCCCCTGTGGCAATCACCACATCTCCTCCCATGACAGGAAGTGCTATTCCACCGCAGGTTCCCATTCTTATGAATGTATCTGCGCCACACTTATAGAGCTCCTCCATGGCAATGGATGCACTGGGGCCCCCGATACCTGTGCTGGTTACACTTACCTTCTCTCCCGACAGATATCCTGTATATGTAACATATTCCCTGTTGTCTGCCACAAACTCAGCATTATCAAGATACTTGGCAATAAGGGGCACCCTCTTGGGATCTCCTGGCAAAATGACATATCGACCTACATCACCCTTCTTTATTCTCAGATGATATTGTATTCCTGTTCCATTCATGTAATCAGACATAGTTCGTCTCCTTGGTTCTATAATAGAGCATGAGGCCTTTGGATAAAAGCTATATCTTATTCTTCATAGGAAAAAAATCCCAAAATCTATTTAAAGAGAAATCTTCTTTATTTATACTCTTTCCCTATGAAAGAAAACAAAGCGGTATTATTACTTTTGACGGCATCCCTGATTTGGGGATTTACTTTTGCCTTCCAGAGCCAGGCTGCAGATGCCATAGGCCCATTTATGTACAACGGAATAAGAATGTGCATTGGTTTTGTGGTACTTCTTCCACTTCTCTTAAAGATTCTCAAGGGAAAAGACAAGGCATATATCAAATCCCTTTTACTCCACTCTTTTATATGTGGAATCCTTATTGGATCGGCATCAATGGTCCAACAGATAGGAATCAAATACACAACAGCAGGAAAGGCCGGCTTCATTACAAGCCTCTATACCCTTATAGTTCCATTATTGTCTCTACTTGTGGGAAAGAAGGTTTCAAGAAGAATCTGGATGTGTGTATTCGGAGGTCTCTTGGGAGCCTTCCTTCTTTCAATAAACAATGAAGGAGGAATCGGAAAGGGAGATATTATCATCTTCGTATGCGCTGTGCTTTTCGCCCTTCACATTATGTATATAGATAAGGTAGGAAAGAGCTTTAATGGAGTCGACCTCTCTGCATTCCAGTTCCTGACGGCAGGAATCATCTGCCTTGCAATCGGCGCTTTTGTGGAAACAACCACAATGAACAATATTAAGGCAGCTTTGATTCCTATCCTGTATGCAGGTATCGGATCCTGCGGTATCGCCTATACTTTACAGGTTGTAGGCCAGAAATATGTACAGCCTACCAAAGCAACGTTGGCCCTTTCCCTTGAAAGCGCCTGGTCTGTTGTAGGCGGCGCAATTATTCTGGGGGAGACCATGAGTCCAAGAGAGCTTTTGGGCTGTTTCATTCTCTTTATTTCCGTTGTCATCGCCCAGCTTCCGGAGAAGAAAGCATAACATAGGTTTTTCCCATACCACCATCTTCAGGAAGAGCAAACCGGTAGTCTTTGACGAACCGGTTTTTTTTCAGATACTCATGGACTCCTCTCTGTAGTATCCCGTCTCCAAAACCATGGATGATGGAAAAGGATGTCATATTCTTCAAGAGGGCCACCTCTATCTGATCATCAAGAAGCTCCTCTGTCTCCTTCAGTGTCTTGCCCCTTACATCCATTTCATATTGGGCCTTCCTATCTGTGGAAGTATAGGAAACAGAGACGGCTTTCTCAGGCTTAGCATGTTTCAGCATATTCACCTTGACTTCCATTCTCAGCCCGTTTTCCAGAGAAACGAAGAATCTACCCCTTCCCCTGTCTTCCAAGATCTTTCCTCTGGTTTTACCTGAGCCACATAGGACTTCATCACCTGTCTTGAAAGCTTCGTTGTTATCCCTGTCTTCTTCGTCATCTTCCTCTTTCTCTTCCAAATGGGAGCGTAGTTTCTTCTCGGAGTCCTCAATATCTTTAATGAAAGCTTTGACTTTCTTTGTCTTTTCCTTGGTAAGGGTGCCGGTCTTCACGTCTTTCACCAAGTTTTCAAGTTCCTTTCTTGAGGAGGAAAGATAATCATTGAGCTCCTTAAGTCCATCCTTTTCAGCTTCAAGAATCTTTTGCTGAAGCTTTTTCTCTTCCTCTTCAAGCTTTCTGGTTTTGTTTTCCGCTTCCCTCTTTGCATTTTCAGCCAAAGAGATCTTTCTATCCAAAGTCCTGGACTTGGAAAGAAGGGATGTTATTATTCTTGCACTGGTTTCGCTTCCGTCACTTAAGCTGTTTGTGGCTTCCGTTACGATTTCCTTTGGCATTCCACTGCGCTTGGCTGTGGAGATGGCATGGCTGTCTCCAGGAATACCTGAAAGGACTTTATAGGTGGGGAGGCTTGTCTTTTCGTCAAACTCCATGCTGGCATTGGTCATGCCCTCGGTCGTATAAGCGAAGTTCTTTACTCCTGAATAATGGGAAGTACAGACAGTAAGGAAGGCTTTCTTTGAAAAATACCTTAGTATTGCTATAGATAAAACACTTCCTTCCTCAGGATCAGTGCCGCTTCCAAGTTCATCGAGAATAATGAGGCTACGAGGAGAGCACTTACGTGTAATATAAGCAATATTCGACATATGGGCAGAGAAAGTCGAAGCTTCCTTCTCTATGCTTTGGCCGTCTCCTATATCCGTCCATATATCGTCGAATAAAGGAAGGGATGAGAGTTCATCAGCCAAGATGAATGAGCACATCTGGTTTAGAATCACAGACAATGCCAAGGTCTTCATTGTAACTGTCTTTCCCCCTGCATTGGCTCCGCTGAGGACAAGGACACTGGTACCGCTATCCAATGATATTGTAACAGGGACAGCCTTTATTCCCAATAATGGATGGCGACAGGAAAGGATAGAAATCTTTTCTCCCCTCTGGGGATGTCTGGCCTTGTTTTTCAAGGCCCAAAGGGCAAAGACATAGTGAAAATCAAAATCCACAACTTCAGCCAGGGCCTTTTTCAGAAAGGGAAGAATATTTCTGACCTTTTCAGACAGCTCATGGAGGATCTTCAGCTTTTCGGCCCTTATCTCCTCCTCTGCCAACACTACCCTGTTATTCAGGTCAACCAGTTCAAAGGGTTCAACGAAAGTCGTCCCTCCACTGCCGCTTTGACCTGAGATATAGTATTCGTCGTTTCTTTTTTCACTGCTTTTTATTGGTATTACCACCCTCTCGTTTCTATAGAGGGGGTTATCGTTTTGGACGATGCTTCTATTTGATTGGATAAACCTGGAAGAAAACTGGAATCTCTCATTCTTTGCTTCTTCCCTTTTCTTCAGCAAGGGCCTTAAACGAGGATGGTCCTCGTTTACATCTCCTTCAGGGGAAAGGGAAGACAAGATATCAAGAGAAAGCTCAGTGTCTTCCTTCAATATTTCATCTTCCCTTTCATCGAAAACCAACAAAGCATGCCAGGAGTGGATGAACTCCCCGCACTTATAGATATCAGAGCCTTCTATATCCCTATTGGTCTTCTTTACATAGGAAAAGAGATGGGAGATGGAGGGGAAAGCCTCAAGAGCAGTCTCTCCTTGGAGTCTATTTATAAGTGAATCTATTTTTAGGTATCTTTTTTCCAAAACATCACTATCGCTTGTAAAGAGGGAAGGTGTGATGTTATCCCTCCCCTCCGTAGACAGTGCATACTTTTTGATACCGTTCAGAACCTTGTCGAATTCCAAATCTATTACAGTTCTATTTTCCATAATTTGACTTTTTCCTCTGCCAGAGAGGTTTTCTTTCCTCCAAGGATTCCAGAATCCTCAAATAGCTTTCATATCGGTCATAGTGGATGGTGCCATCTTCGACCATATCAGGAACGACACACCCGTCTTCACCTCTATGAAGACAATCCGGATATAAACAAGGAGTATCCCTCAGCTCTGGAAAGGAGTTCCTGACACTAATCATCTCTTCCATGGGAACTTGTATTTCCCTTACACCGGGAGTATCTATCAAAGAAAAATCATCCCCCTTGAGATAAAGAGAGTGGTTTGTCGTGTGACGGCCCCTGTTATATTTTTCTGAAACAGCTCCAGTTCTCTGTTCTGTCCCCAAGAGAGTGTTGATAAGGGTGGACTTACCTACCCCGGACTGTCCAACAAAGGCTGTAACCTTATTCTTCAGGTACTTTTCCTTCAGTTCCTGGATTCCCTTTCCATTATATGAAGAGACTTCTATTATGTCATATCCAAGTTCTTCATATAATTTCCATCTCTCTTCTTCAAACTCATCCAGACCAAAGTCAGCCTTGTTCATAATAAGCAGAATATTGCAGCCCCAATTGGAAGCAATGGCTCTATCGACGAATCTAGGCCTGAAGGGAGGAGAGAGTGTGGAAAGCACAATTGCAGTCTGATCTTGGTTTGCAGCTATAGTCTGGTTAAGGGATGCTTTGACATTCCATCTTGTGAAGCCGCTCTTTCTCTCTTCAATGGACGTGATCAGGGCCTCTGTTTCGCTATAACTCTCACCTATTGCTATATCGCCTACAGCAACAGGATTATATTCATTACTGCCCTTCATTACCTTTCCCTTTAGTCGACAGGTATATGGTTTCCCGTCATCCAGGGAAAGGGAAGAATAGACATTGTTTACGGATTTAAGGATCAAAAACCTCATATTTCTATACTATCACATTGCTCTTGGCATCTCCACTCTATTCCTTCCTTTTCAAAGATGGGAAAGAATCTATCTGGGAGAGGTGCTTTGAAAACCATTCTTTCTTTAGTTACAGGATGGTTGAAAACCAGCATATAGGCATGGAGCATCAACGTAGCCTCAGGATACTTGTCATCTTTTCTGGAGTATATGGGATCACCAAGTATGGGATGGGAGATACTTGACAGATGGACTCTTATCTGGTGGGTCCTTCCTGTAAAGATACGAAGAGAAAGGAGAGCATAGTTCTTTCCTTGGCTTAGTCTTTTCCACTTTGTAAGAGCATCCTTACCCTGACTCATGTTATCTGTCACGGTATATTTCTTACGGTTATCCCTATCCCTTACGATTCTCTTGTCTATAACACCGTTGGTGACGGTAAAGAATCCTTTTGCCAAGGCAACATAGTATTTCTCATTTGTATGCTGGGAAAACTGTAGTGAAAGCTCCTTATGGGCTTCTTTTGTCTTGGCAATCACCATTACTCCCGATGTATCTTTATCCAGGCGATGGACTATGCCGGGACGAAGTGAGTCCACACCGGTATCGAAGTCTTCACCATAGAGGCCGAGAAGAGCATTGGCCAGAGTGCCTGTATATGTTCCTGCTCCAGGGTGTACCGTCATACCCTGCTCTTTGTTGATTACAAGAATATCACTGTCTTCATATAGGATGTCCAAAGGAATCTCTTCCTTTTCCAGTCCCTCCATTATCTCTTCCTTGTATGTAAGGTGGACCATTTCCCCGGGCTTCAGCTTTCTGGATTTCTTCGCTTCCTTACCATCTACGGTAATAATAATGGAGGGATTGGAGAAGACAGAACGTGGTATATCCAGGACTTTGGATGAAACAATATCCAGTCTCCCCTCTTCCTCTGCAGTGAATGTGAATTCTTTATCTCTGATCATAACTATTCTATCTTTCCAAGAATCCAATCTACGGCAGAAACGACCAAGGATAGTCCAGCTGCCGTAGTAATGACAGCAAGGGCGGAGCCTGTATCGTCACTGAAATTGACGACGCCTTGATTGGACAATACACCGACTGCAAGGGAAGAGATGGGTACAGTAAAGACCAAAGAACCGAAGAATATGGTTTCAGCTCTTCTCAGCTCCCTGGTCCATAGAGGAAACTCTTCCTCATCGTAGCTTTCATATTTGTACTTAAAGGAAGCATGGGTTATGGTCTCAGAGGAGAGAGTAAAGGCAATGGATAGAATAAGGACCAAGGATATCACTCTCTTCAACTTCTTCCTCCGAAGATTGCAGTTCCAATTCTTACTTCAGTGCTTCCACACTCTATTGCACTCTCCCAGTCCCCGCTCATTCCCATGGAGAGTACGGACAGAGGATGGGTTTTGCTTATTTCATCGAATATTTCCTTGGTATAGAGGAAGGCCTTCCTGTTTTTTTCATCATCTCCACCAAGAGGGCCCACTGTCATCAAGCCTACAAGAAGGACATTCTCAAGAGTCGATGCATATCTGGCTGCCTCAATGACCTCTTCTCTTGTCTTGAATCCCGATTTCTGCTCCTCGAAGGAGGAGTTGACTTCCAAAAGAATCTCCATCTTCTTATGGATCTTTCCTGCTTCAGCATTGATTTTGTCAAGAAGAGAAATTGAATCTACAGACTCGATTCTATCAGCATAAAGCACAGCTTTCTTGACTTTGTTGGATTGAAGCTGACCAATGAGATAGACCTTCATGTCTTCCTTTTTTCCTTGAGAAAACTTAGCGACAATTTCCTGGACCCTGTTTTCGCCAAAGATTCTTGCACCATCCTGGTAGGCTTCCATAATAGCTTCAATGGGCTTCGTCTTCGATACTGCAACCAAGACAGTATCCGGAGACTTATCCTTCACCTTTTTATATATGTCATTGTAATTAACCATTTCTTCTGCCCTTTGCGTTTTCATCGATAGTTTTGACTTTCTCTTTGTATTCAGCCTTTGTTTCCATGATCTTAGCCTTCATCTCCCTGCTGGCTTCCCTTCTCTCTTTTGCCCAGGTGTGGATATTCTGGAGCTGAAGCTTTACTTCATCATGTTTACTTGTTGCACTAGGGAAGGCAGAAATGATTCTATTGTAGCTGATTCTAGTCTTCTCCCTAAGATCTTCAAGTTCTTGGGTCAGTCTATTCCTGAACTCTTCGCTGAGCTCGTTCTTACCAAGCTTCTTCAGCTCCTGTACCCTCTCTTCAATAGCTTTTGCCTTTTCCCTGGCATCCATGAGAGCCTTCTTGAAGGCGCTCATCTTCAAGACAGAAAGGGTCAAGTCAACTGCAAACAGGATTCTCAAAATATCAGCCAGCCTTTCAGCAAGCATATTAGGAATAATGGCGAATAGTTTTTGGATCCATGGATATGCACCATAGACAAGTACCATACTCATCAAACCAAATAAAGAAGAGTTAAGAAGACAGACTCTTCCATTTATATTGAATCTATGGGCTGAATAATCCCAAAGCTTAATGGAGAATATCTTTTCCAAGCCCCAAGAACCGATGTATTCCACAATACTTGTAAGAATAATGGCGGTAATAAATACAATTATCGGATAATGAGCAATTGGAACCAGGAAAATATCTACAATTAATCCTCCAAAGCCATATATAGGGAGCCAGGGGCCATAGAGAAAACCCCTATTCACAAGATGTCCCTGTCCAATAGAACAGTAAGCAACTTCACATAAATATCCAATGAAAGAATAAAGGACGAAGGTCAAAGTATAATGAGTAATTATATCCATAGTTTTCTCCGCCTATAGACTACACTAAGGAGAAGAGAGTGTCGAGAGAGCAAAAAAAAATGACCGTTTCCGGTCAATGGAGGATACAAGGATTGAACTTGTGACATCCTGCTTGTAAGGCAGGCGCTCTCCCGCTGAGCTAATCCTCCGATTAAAAAACCCAGGATCACTGGGTATTGCGGTCGAGAGAACTCGAATCTCCAAGCCCGTTAAAGCACTAGCACCTCAAGCTAGCGTGTCTACCAATTCCACCACGGCCGCAAGAACATGGATATATTAGAGATTTGAGATGAATGAGTCAACAGCTTTTTTGGAATTTTTTGAACATTTTTCTTAACTATTTAGAAGACAAAGAATTATGATAAAAAATAGTTTTTTTGAAAATCAGGCCGGAAAATCCGGCCTGAAATCACTTCTTTTCAAAATACCTATAATCCATATCAGGGAAGAGAGCATTACGCTTCTCCGCCTTTATGAGCCACTCTGTATTTACAGTATTCCTGCACATGGAAGAGTGGACGACGTTAAATGATCCCAAATGGTTACAGATTCTCTTTTCAGCATAGCTGGATGAAGTTTTGTCATGTA
>JALFRH010000004.1 GCA_022785155.1 Spirochaetales bacterium | reverse complement strand
TTCCATGTCGTTTTCTTCAGCAGCTCTCTCCATTCCCTTCTTAATATCCCTAAAGAAGGGATTTGACAGAGAGGGCAGCACCACTGCGATTTTTCTCTTTCTTCCCTTACTTGCCAGAGCTTGCCCCGCCCTATTGGGGCGATAGGAAAGCTCTTTGGCTATTTGATGGATTTTTTCAGCTACTCCCTGGTCCACGTGTCCTCTATTATGGAGGACACGATCCACAGTACCTCTGGAGACTCCTGCCTTTTGGGCTATGTCCTTGATTGTTGCCATCAGAAAGGACACTCCTGAGGATAGAGATTGCCTTTTCCCCTGTTATAGGAGACATCTTTCACGCCAAGATAGTCCAAGACTCCATAGAAGGCTCTTCCAATGTGGCCGAAGGCGACTGCAGTATGGTGTGGGAAGTGCTTTCTTATCAGCACATGGCGATAGAATCTACCCATTTCATCCACTGCAATGATTCCGATGCCTCCGAAGCTTCTTGTTGCTACAGGAAGCACTTCTCCCTCTGCACAGTATGCTTCAAGGGAGCCGTCGCTGTTTCCATGGAGACGGAAGATGGTGACGTCACCGCTCTTGATGTCTCCTTCCAAGGTTCCCCTTGTGAAGTCCGGCTTTCCACCGTTTTCAAGAAGCCTGTTCTGTATGATCTGATAGTTTACAGCTCCACAGGAGAGACATGAGAATGGAGTGTTTCCACAGTGGAAACCCATGAATACATCGTTTTCTCCATATCTTGTACTATCTTTGATTTCGCTTTCATACATATCCCTTGGAACTGTGTTGTTGATATCCAAGAGGGTGACAGGACTTTCGGTGATGCAGGCTCCGATATACTCTGAGAGGGCTCCATAGATGTCGACTTCGCAGGCCACAGGAATGCCACGGGAAGCAAGACGTGAGTTTACATAGCAAGGTTCGAAACCGAAGGCCTCAGGAAAGGCAGGCCAACACTTGTCTGCAAAGACTACATACTTTCGTGAGCCTTTATGTGTCTCAGCCCAATCAAGGAGAGTAAGCTCGAACTGGGCCATTCTTGGCAGAAGGTCAGGGTATGTGTTTCCCTTTACTCCAAGCTCTTCAGCCATTTCCTTTACGATATCCTGGATTCTTTCGTCACCTTCGTGGCTCTTGTAGGCCACATGAAGGTCCAGTTCACTGTTCTCTTCTATTTCAACGCCGATATCATAAAGGCCTTTGATCGGAGCGTTGCATGCAAAGAAGTCCTGGGGACGAGGGCCGAATGTAATGATCTTAAGGTTCTTGAGGCCGATGATGGCTCTTGCAACTGGAATGAATTCCACTATCATGGCTGCAACCGCCTTTGCGTCTCCCACAGGATACTCAGGTATATAGTGGGGAATCTTTCTCAGATCAAGGTTATAGGAGCAGTTGAGCATTCCACAGTATGCATCTCCTCTTCCGTTAATAAGATTGTTGCCTGTTTCTTCTGCTGCTGCAGCGAACATTACTGGGCCTGGGAAGTTTTTGGCAATAAGTGTCTCAGGTGTTTCAGGACCGAAATTGCCTAAGAATACACAAAGAGCGTTACACCCCTTTGCCTTGGCTTCTTCAACGGCCTTTTCAGAATCAATTTCGTTTTCAACGACAATGGATATCTCCTGGATATCAAGGCCAAGTTTTCTTGTCTCTTCTACAACCCTAGATCTTCTGCTCTCGGAGAGTGTGCGGATAAAGCAGTCTCTGCTGACTGCAACGATTCCAATTTTTACTTCAGGTAGGTTTCTAATCATATAAGCTCCATATATGTGCTCGTGCACATCTATGATTATACCCCCACTTTATGCACCGTCAAGAAAAAGTTAGTCCCTTAAGAGGAAAGAAAACATGAAAGACAGAGGCCTATCTTTTCCTTCTCCACTCTTCAGGTGAGATTCCTTTGAGGGAAAGAAAGACTCTTGAGTAATATGAAGGATCCTGAAAACCGACTGAAGAAGATATTTCAGATATCTTCAGATCGGGGTTCATAAGAAGCCTCAGTGAGCTTTCTATTCTTATTCTTCTCAGCCGTCCCTTTATTGTTTCCCCCACGGTCTTATGAAAGAGCCTTGAGAGATGGGAAGGGGAAAGGGATGCCACTACTGATAGATAGGGCAGGGTCAGATCCTCGCTGTAGTGGCTGTCTATTTCAAACAATACTTTTCTGATGGACTCGGGATATGACTTGTTTTTTTCTTTCACTATGAGGCGGGTATAGGAGACAAGCATTTCCTTAAATAGGGATTCCACGGCAAAAGAGGTGGAAATACTCTCGATTTTCTTGCCAAAGTAGGATGATATCCTATCAACCAAGAATGGCGACACCCCTGATTCCTCCGCCGCTTTCCTCAATAGTGTGTTGATGATTATGGAGTAGTTCTGGATGTTTCTCACTGCACTGGGATTACGTTTTTCCATGACTGAGCTGAGGATATGGAGGGAATCTGAGATCTTCTCCAATTGTTCCATATCACCGTTTTTCACATAGTTCAGTATGGTGTTTTCAAAATCATATCTCAATTCTATGTTCTTTATATCATCATAAGTCAGGTTCATTCTGTCCAAGGAAGGAATAGCCAGGTCGCTCTTTTCCAATGTCCATTTTCCTTCCCCCCAGAGAACATCGAATAGAGATGATAGGATAGGGTAGAGTGTATGCTCCCAGTTTGTGGAAGGAAGGGTGGAAGGATAATCCTTCGCCTTCATTTCATCAATGAAAGGGCCAAAAGTATATTTCTTCTCCAAGTGGAAGAAGATCAGGCTGCTGCAGCCGTCTCCATAAGTTTCAAGCAGCACTTTCCCTTCTTCTTCCTTAAAAGAGGCGGAGGAAGTGAGTGGAATGTGGATTTTATTAAGTATCATCCGGGTAAAAGAAAAAGCATCCATTAATAGAGTTATAAACGACGAAACCTGTAATTCAACAAAAAAATTAAGAAAAACAGCAAAAAAATACTAAGAGGAATAAAAAAGTACCATATAGAATAAGAAAAAAGGAGATATTTTATGGCTGATAATATGGTAAGGTCCTTTGGTTTCAGAGACAAGCTGGGTTACCTTATGGGGGATTTCGGTAATGACTTTACATTCATTCTTTCCTCATCCTTTCTTTTGAAGTTCTATACGGACATTATGGGTGTCAATGCCGCCATTGTAGGCATGATCATGATGATTGCAAGATTCGTGGATGCTTTTACAGATGTCACCATGGGAAGAATCTGCGATAGGTCGAAACCTGGAAAGAACGGTAAGTACAAACCTTGGATACTCAGAATGTGCGGTCCTGTGGCCATAGTATCTTTCCTGATGTACCAGAGCTCCCTTGCCTCCATGCCTATGACCTTCAAAGTCATATACCTTTTTATTACATATATTCTCTGGGGCTCTGTTTTCTATACATCGGTAAACATCCCTTACGGCTCCATGGCCAGCGCCATATCTCCTGAGCCGGATGACAGACAATCTCTATCAACCTTCAGGTCCATGGGTGGACTATGTGCAGGTATATTGATAATGGTTCTTGTTCCTCTTGTCGTGTATAGGACTTTGGAGGATGGAACAGTTGTAATGGATGGAGGAAGGTTTACCATGATCGCAGGCGTCTTCTCCCTCTTGGCTGTAGGGGCGTATCTTCTCTGCTATACTCTCACTACAGAAAGAGTAGTTCCGAAAGTGGACAAAAAGGCCTTCGACGACAACTCTGTGGGAAAGATGCTCAAAAATGCACTCTCCAACAGATCCCTTCTCTCCATTATCGCAGCATCCATTGTCATGCTTCTTTCCCAGCTGACAATGCAGGCTATGGCAGGGTATATTTATCCAAATTACTATGGAAATGCTACAGCCCAGTCTGTTTCCACCCTTGCCATGGGTGTAGGTATGATAATTGCAGCAGCCATCGCCAAGCCCATATCGAAGAGAATCGGAAAGGCGGAGCTCTCCACTGTATCAAACCTCTTCGCAGGAGTCATGGGAGTAATTACATTCATTATCCGCCCGCAGAACGTATGGGTGTTTGTTGCAATGCAGTGCCTATGCTGGTTCGGTATCGGAGTCTTCACTATGATTTCCTGGGCTCTCATTACTGATGTAATCGATGACGCAGAGCTTAAGAATGGTATCAGGGAAGACGGTTCCGTATATGCTCTCTATTCCTTTGCAAGAAAGGTGGGGCAGGCTCTCTCTGCCGGTCTCTCAGGTTTCCTTCTCTCTGCCATCGGATACTCTCAGGAGACAGCCAATCTTCCTTCTGTAAAGGATGGAATCTTCAATATTTCCACAATCATTCCAGCCCTTGGCTTTATTCTATTGGCTGCCATCCTTTGGTTCTGGTATCCTCTCCATAAGCAGAAGGTGGAAGAGAACGTAAGGACACTTAAGGAGATGAGGTGATCTATGAGATATATTACGAATTTCAATTCCGATTGGGAGTTTTCACTTCACAGTGATGACAATTGGGAGAAGATCACTCTTCCTCATACCTGGAACAATCTGGATGGCCAGGATGGAGGAAACGACTACTACAGAGGAAAGTGTACTTATAGAAAGACCATACTTAAAAAAGACCTTCCCCTTGGAGAAGAGCACTATCTGGAAATAAATGGTGCAAACCTATCTTCCGTCGTGTATCTCAACGGAGAGAAGCTTAAAAGCCATGATGGAGGTTACTCCACCTATAGGGTGAGGCTGAAAGACCTTAGGGATGAGAATATTCTGGAAGTCACTGTAGACAACTCTCCCAGTGATAGGGTTTATCCTCAGACGGCAGACTTTACCTTCTATGGGGGCTTATATAGGGATGTAAGGCTGATCTCTCTTCCTTCCTCCCATTTCTCCCTGGAAAACTTGGGAACCCCCGGCATCAAGGCGACTCCTGATGTCAAAGGAACGTTGGATGTGGAAGTTGAAGTGGATGGAGATTATGACTCCATTCTGTACACACTTCTGGATAGGGAAGGAAAGGTTGTCACAGAAGAAAATAGCAGAGAAACCAAGGTTACTCTCTCCGTTTCCTCTCCTCATCTATGGAACGGACGAAAGGACCCCTATCTATATTATATAAAGGCAGAGCTTCTGAAGGGGGAGGAAAGACTGGATGAAGTGGGTTCTGAAATAGGATTCAGAAGTTTCCGTATAGACCCCGAGAGAGGATTTATCCTTAATGGAGAAGAGTATCCACTAAGGGGAGTGAGCCGCCATCAGGATAGAAAAGACAAGGGAAACGCAATATCCAAGGAAGACCATGAAGAAGACATGGCCCTGATAATGGAAGTCGGAGCCAATACAATCAGACTGGCACACTATCAGCATGACCAGTATTTCTATCATCTCTGTGATAAAAATGGAATCGTGGTCTGGGCTGAAATACCATATATCTCCCAACATATGAGTCAGGGAAGGGAAAACACCATAAGTCAGATGAAGGAGTTGATCACCCAGAACTACAACCATCCTTCCATTGTTGTATGGGGGCTTTCAAATGAAATAACCATGGGGGACCCTAAGGATCCTGATATGCTGGAGAACCATAGAATCCTCAACGATCTCTGCCATACTATGGACAAGACAAGACTTACGACCTCCGCCATGCTTACTGTCTGCGGTATTGACGAGGAAATAGTGCATATAAGCGACGTTGTCTCTTACAACCACTATTTCGGTTGGTATGGAGGAGAGGTGTCCATGAACGGTCCTTGGTTCGATGCCTTCCATAAGAAGTATCCGAATAAACCCATCGGCTGCAGTGAATATGGATGCGAGGCCTTGAACTGGCATACATCCCGGCCGATGCAGGGGGATTACACTGAAGAGTATCAGGCCTACTACCATGAAGAAATGATCAAGCAGTTCTTTTCCCGCAAGTATCTCTGGGCCACCCATGTATGGAATATGTTCGACTTCGGTGCCGATGCAAGGGCTGAAGGTGGAGAAAACGGCCAGAACCACAAAGGTCTTGTTACAATAGACAGGAAGTATAAGAAGGATGCCTTCTATGCATATAAGGC
>JALFRH010000217.1 GCA_022785155.1 Spirochaetales bacterium | reverse complement strand
ATAAATAATCTTTATGATAAACTAGAAAACTATGAGCTTGATTTAGCAATTATAGACGCTTCTTCCAATAATCCCAAGTTCTCTTCCATGCTACTTGATACAGACTACCTTATGTGTGTGTTGAGCCCTGATAATCCTCTGGCTCAGAGAAGTGCAGTGACAATCTCTGAGCTGAAGAAAGAAAAGATGATACTCCGTTCCTCTGAAAGCGCTACACGCAAACTCTTCGAAGAGACTTTGGTCTACCACGGAGAGGACATATCCTCCTTCGATGTTATTCTTGAAGTGGATAACATCGCTACTATAAAAGACTTGATAAGAAAAGATTTGGGAGTATCCATTATTCCTAGAAGCGCCTGCCTGGATGAAATAAGAAAAGGAAAGATAAAGGCTCTTCCTATTGAGAACTTCTCAATGGTAAGGGAGACAAGAATCGTGTACAACAAAGATTTCAGGCATAAAGAAGTTCTTGATGATATAATCCGCATCTACGGAAAAACAGCAAGTGTCTAAGGTTGCAGGGAGAATTGGATGCGATATAGATATAATGAAGTCAATCTCCATACCCATTCCTATTACTGCAGGCATGGAAAGGGGGAAATAGTAGACTATGTAAATGTGGCGAAAGCCAAGGGTCTTTTGAAGGTCTTGGGCTTTTCAGAGCATGCACCTCTTCCTGACAGAACCCTGGACTATGGTACCCGTATGGCTTACTCGGAGCTGGATGATTATGAAAGGGACGTAAAAAGAGCTGATGGAAGAGGTGGAATCAAGGTGCTTCTTGGTGCAGAGTGCGATTGGATAGAGGATGAAGCGGGGTATTATAGGGATGAACTGTTGGGGGAGAGGGGATACTCCTATCTCTTGGGATCGGTACACTCTATGGTAAGTCCTGTCACCGGTTTGGATACTTACATTAGTCGTATGGGGATAGCTTTCCGTCCAATGCTTCCTGAATATGTACGAAAATACACGAAAATGCTCTCTTCAGGCCTCTTTCTCTATGGCTGCCATCCTGATCTATATATGGCAGATTATAGGATGTGGGATGAAAACGCCAAGGCTGCAGCAAAAGATATCGGGGAGTGTGCAAAAGATTGTGGTGTACCTTTGGAAATGAACGATAATGGCCTCAGAAAGTGCTTGATAGATACAGAGGAGGGTAAGAGGCATCCTTATACAAATAAAGAGTTCTGGCTCATGATGAAGGATATGGGGGTGAAGATTGCCATGGGTTCAGACGCCCATATGCCTCAAGATGTACAAGGTAATGAGACGGAGGGCTTTCCCTCTGCAACCATCAAGCTTTCCCAGGATATTGGGATTAAGTTGGTGGATTGGGAAATAGAAGGAAACCAGATCCGTGTAGCTGATGAATAAAAAAGGCCCTGGCGAAAAACCAGGGTCTTGCCATCAAGGTTTTAGTTTATCTTGACTTCGATTCTGCCTTTCTGGGCTTTCTCTGTCTTAGGAAGGGTGATAGTGAGGATGCCGTTCTTGCTTTCGGCCTTGATGTTCTCCTCGTCAACGTCTTCAGGAAGTGTGAAGGATCTGGAGAAGGATGGTCTTGAGATCTCTCTCATGAGGTACTTCCTCTCCTCCTTCTTCTCAGCCTCATTCTCCTCCTGGTTGACCTTCTTCATGTTCTTGTCGTCGCTCTTAATTGTGAGGACATGCTTCTCCACGTCGATTGCGATGTCGCCTTCGCTGTATCCTGCGACCTCCGCCTCAACAACATATGAGGAAGGTGTCTCATATACGTCCACCTGAGGGATGCGCGCTCCATATACTCCGTCTCCGAAGAGGTCAGAGAAGATTGCGTCGAGTCCGTTGAGGGATGGGTTTGTTCTATTGATATAATATTTCATTTTATGTCTCCTTTGTAGTTTTCCGCTACACCAATGTACATGAAAACACCGTGCCAATTTATTTTAACTTTATATAATAAAAGAAAATATGACAAACCAACAAATCCTAATCAACCTCCTTTAAGGACAAATTGTCCCAAAGGGAGGGGAAGGGGGAGAGACAATTTGACCCAAGGGCAGTCAAAAGGCCTCTAAAAGTGTCAAAATGACACGGTGTTTTATTTTTAACAAACATAATTAATTAAGCCCAAAAAATCTTTACTGGTTTTTTAAAAAGCAAAATTGATTAAACCATAAAAAATTTAGGATAAAATTGCGTCTTTCAGTATTTTTACCATTAATCTATTCCTTTGTTGTTCTTCCTGATGATTTTTACTAGGTAAAATAGCTGGAAAATTTATGAGGTTTTTGCTTTTAATGGGCAAACTGTTATGATATTGTGAGCTTATATGGGGATCCCCCATAACGGAGGAACAAAATGAAAAAAGCTTTGTCATTTGCTCTTGTTCTGTTACTCGTAACAGGGCTTTTTGCTGGCGGCGGAAAAGAAGAAACTTCTTCTTCATCAACAGGTCCAGTGATCAAGTCTAATCTTGTCATTGGCGTTGCTCAGGAAATCAACGAACAGAACCCAATGATGCAGAACGATCAGATCAACAACAACTGTTTCGCCCTCACCCATGAAAGAATCATTTTTGTAGATGGAAACAACGGATATGAAATCAAGCCTGAAATCGCTGAATCCTGGGAATGGACAGACGATACACACCTTGTATTCCATCTCAGAAAGAATATCCATTTCAACAATGGTACACCTCTTACAGCTGAAGACGTGGTTTTCACATACAACAGGGCAAGAACCAATGATGCAAACGTAAGTAAAGTATCCGGTACACTTACTCTTATCGAAGACGTAAAGGCTCTCGATGACTATACAGTGGAAATCACAACATCTGAATACAGCAACGAGCTTATCTACTCCTTCGGTGCTTATCCTCTTGCAATCCAGTCCAAGGCTGCTTATGAAGATCCAAACAACAAGGAACCATGGCTTGTTGGATCAGGCCCATATGTATTTAAGGAATGGAAGGAAGGACAGTATGTAACATTCTCCAAGGCTCCTGACTACTGGAATGCAGCAGAAGAACCGGCAGTTGCAGAAGAGATTACATTCAAGTTCCTGCTTGAAGCATCTCAGAGAGCAATCGCTCTTCAGAACGGTGAAATCGATGTATGTATCGATCCTCCTACAACAGACCTTCAGTTCCTTGAAAAAGACAAGAACATCGAAGTCTACACAAGAGCCGGTACAAGACTCTTCTACATGGGCTTCAACGTCTCCAAGGCTCCTTTCGACAACCAGAAGCTGAGACAGGCTGTCTCCTGTGCCATCGACAAAGAGACAATCATCGACATCGTCCTCGATGGTAGAGGCCAGTGGCAGACATCCGTGCTTAACAGAGGTGCATGGTCCTTCCTTGACAACGACGAAGTTGAAGGCGGATATGCTTATGATGTTGAAAGAGCAAAGGCTCTTCTCGCTGAAGCCGGATACAAGCCGGGTGAGCTTACAGTTGAGCTTGTTGCAGCAACAGACGACCCATATAAGACAATCGCTCCAATCATCCAGGCCAACTTGAAGGAAATCGGCATCAACGTAACCATCAAGTCCATGGATCAGGCAACACTGAAGGTTGAGTGTGCAAACGGACATCAGCAGATGTTCCTCTGGAGATGGAATATCGGTGCAAGAGTCGACGAGACATACAGAGAACTCTTCTATACAGACTTCCCGACAAACTATCACCAGCTTTCCGATGCATATGTTGACGAAATGGCTGACAAGGTTCTCACAGAGAAGGATCAGGATCTGAGACTCCAGTACAGCCAGGAGCTCCAGAACTACTTTGTCGAACTTGTTCCACAGGTTCCACTCTATGTTCCAGATCTCGTAATCGCATATAACAAGGGCCTGAAGGGTGCATACATCAACGGTGGTGGCGCCCATGACTGGTCACACGCATATGTTGAGAAATAATTAGTTGTGTAATAATGGAATAGGTGACGGATGCATGCATCCGTCTACCTTTATTTGGAGCGGATAGTATGCTGAAATATATCCTCAAAAGATTAGTGATAATGATCCCGACCCTTCTTGTCACATCCTTCCTTATTTTCTGGGCTATGGATTTGGCAGGAGGAGACCCTGTGAATCAGATTCTTCCAGAAAACGCCTCTGTTGAGCAGAGGGAAGCCTTGAGGGAAGAGATGGGATTCAACGATCCATTCTTGGTGAGATACTTCCGATATATCGGAGGAATACTAAAAGGTGATATGGGTAGTTCCTATATCAGTGGCCAGGACGTTTTCAAGACCTTTATGGGTAGATGTCATATGACTCTGATTCTTGGAGGCACTGCACTTATTTTTGCCTGTATAATTGCTGTTCCTTTGGGAATCTATACAGCCCTTCATGAGAATACCTGGAAAGATACTGCAGCAACCGTAGTGGCTCTCTTCGGTGTATCGATGCCTAACTTCTGGCTAGGCCTTATGTTGATCATTCTCTTCTCCCTTAAGCTCGGTTGGCTTCCAAGCGGCGGTACAGGAGGCGTCAAGTATTTGATTCTTCCTGCAGCTACAGTAGGCTTGAGCCTTGCAGCTCTTCTTACAAGGACTACTAGAAGCGCCATGCTGGATGTTTTGAGACAAGACTATATGACCACTGCCAAGGCAAAGGGGTGCTCAAAGAGAAGAGTAATCTATAACCATGGCCTTAGAAACGCAATGATTCCTATTGTAACAGCCATAGGTATGCAGTTCTCCTTCGTCATGACGGGTTCCGCTTTGGCGGAAACTGTATTCGGTTGGCCAGGAATCGGAAGACTTGTCGTGGACTCAATCAACAAGCGTGACACTCCTATGGTGACAGGATCCATTATTCTCTGCTGTGTACTCATGGCTTTGATTAATCTGGCAGTAGACATCATTTATGCCTTCTGTGACCCAAGAATTAAGGCACAGTACTCAGGAAAGGGTTGATATATGAATGTAAAAAACGCTGATATAGCTAATGAAGAAGTATATACTGGCCGTTCAATGGCTCAGGAAACATGGAGAAGACTAAAGAAAAACAAGGGTGCCATGTTTGGTATCGCCTTCCTTTTGCTTCTTGTTTTAGCCACAATCGTAGCCAGTTTCATTTTCGATTATGATAAAGATATCATCGCCATGACCAAGGATAGGTTCCTTCCTCCATCATGGGAGCACCCTTTCGGTACAGATAACATGGGCCGTGATATTTTCAAACGTGTATTGTATGGAGCCAAATACTCCTTGGTCCTCAGCTTCGGAGCAACGGCACTTGGTCTTGCCGTAGGTCTCTTCTTCGGAGCCATTGCAGGTTACTATGGTGGTGCTGTAGATAACATCATCATGAGATTCACAGATATTTTCTACTCCATTCCATACATCATGTTGGCTGTAGTCGTAGTATCTTTGTTGGGAACCAGTATGGCCAGCCTTCTTATTGCCATGGCCCTCGGTTCCTTTGCAGGCTTTGCAAGAATCGCAAGAGCTTCAATAATGACGGTAAGGGATATGGAATACGTTGAGTCAGGATATGCCATCGGACTTCCTACTTGGAAGATAATCCTCAAGCATATCATTCCCAACTGTCTCAGCCCTATTATCGTACAGACGACACTTAGAGTAGGATCCAACATCATCTCGGCTTCCTCCCTAAGCTTCCTGGGTGTAGGAATCACACCTCCTACTCCGGAGTGGGGTGCCATGCTCTCCGATGGTAGATCATATATCCGTTCTTCCGGTTGGATGTGTCTTTTCCCTGGCCTTGCCATTATGTTCACTGTTCTCGCTTTGAACCTTCTTGGTGACGGACTGAGAGACGCCATGGATCCGAAGTTGAAGAAATAGGAGGATAGAGATGGAAAACGTTTTGGAAATCAAAGATCTGGAAGTCAGATATGAAACTGACGACGGAATAGTAAGGGCTGTAAACGGCGTCTCATTCTCTGTTGGAAAGGAAAAGACCTTGGGCTTGGTGGGTGAAACAGGAGCGGGTAAGACCACTACAGCCATGAGTATCCTCAACCTTATTCCAGACCCACCTGGAGTAATCGGTGGCGGTTCCATTATGCTGGAAGGTAGAAATGTTCTTGCAATGAGTGAAACGGAACTGAAGGAAATGAGGGGAAACGATGTGGCTATGATCTTCCAGGATCCTATGACGGCATTGAATCCTGTCATCACCATCGGTGACCAGATTGCAGAAAGCCTTCGTCTCCACAATGAAATTTCTAAGGAAGAGGCAATGAAAAAGGCAAAGGAAATGCTGGAGATGGTAGGTATCTCGGCTTCCCGTGCCAATGACTATCCTCACCAGCTTTCCGGTGGAATGAAGCAGAGAGTCGTCATAGCCATCGCCCTTGCATGTAAGCCGCAGTTCCTTATTGCCGACGAGCCCACGACAGCCCTCGATGTAACGATCCAGGCACAGGTTCTGACACTTATAAAGGAACTTATAGACAACAACCATATGTCTATGCTCCTGATTACCCATGACTTGGGTATTGTGGCTGAAGTCTGTGATGACGTTGCCGTAATGTATGCAGGAAGAATAATAGAGATGGGAAGTGCCGATGATATCTTCAACCGCACAGC
>JALFRH010000215.1 GCA_022785155.1 Spirochaetales bacterium | reverse complement strand
CAAGGTGGAATCATCCCTTTCCCCCGCTCTTCTTTCCCTATTTTTGGAGGGACTCAAGCCGGAGTATAAAAAATGGGACGAAGAAAACATCGATTTCTCATATATCAAAAATAAAATCATCCCCCTCTACGCAGATTTCGACAAAGCCCACGACATAGACCATGTCATGGCTGTAGTGAGGGACAGTATTGAGGAGGCAAAAGACCTCGGGGCCTCCATAACTCTTTCCATGGTTGCCGCAGCATACCATGACATAGGCCTTGTAAAGGACAGGAAAACCCATCATCTGGTATCCGGGGAAATGATGGAGAAAGATCCCTTCCTGTCATCCACCTTTCCTCCTGAAATCACAAAGCTGTTGAAAGAAGCGGCGGAAGACCACCGGGCATCATCGTCCAATATCCCCCGTTCCCTCTTTGGCGCCATAGTCGCAGACAGCGACAGACAGCTGGACACTACGACTGTCGTGAGACGCATGATGGAGTATGCTTATGACCATGGAGCCAAGACTTTGGACCAAGTAATGGAACATGTCTCCTCCCATATGGCGGAAAAATACTCAAAAAATGGCTATTTAACCATGTTTTTCCCCTCGGAAAAGGAAAAATGCAACATTCTGCAACTTTATTCCCTTGCAGAAAACGAAAAATTATTATATGAAATTGTGGAAAACCTATGGCCTAAAGTGGCGAATTTTTAACTATACCTCAATTTCATGTAATTTCTTGCATTTTTCCATCATTATTTTCTTTACAAATGAAGTTTTCCCTCTATACTAAACACAACAGGAGATAATTTATGCTCATTAACCTTGAAAAGAAACCTGAAATAATTGCAAAGAACGTTGCAAGATGTAGAGAAAAGGGAATTACACTCCCTACATTTGCCCAGATGAAGAATCCTGACCTTATTCCACAAGAGATTAAAGATAAGCTTAAGGATGTAGGTCTTTGGGACGTGAACCCACTCAACCTATATAGAATCAACTGGCACAACGAACCAGTGGAAAAGGGTGGACAGTTCGGAGGAGTCAACTTCATCGAGATTCCTAGAAAGATCACAGGCACAAAGGCACACATCTATGCTTTGGCTGGAAAGTTCTTCCCTTGCGGTGTCCATAAGGTAGGAGCAACATATGCTTGTCTGGCACCTGCCCTTGTATCCGGCAACTTCGACGCTGTAGAGCAGCAGGCAGTATGGCCAAGCACAGGTAACTACTGCAGAGGCGGCGCATACAACTCTGCACTTCTTGGATGTAAGTCAATCGCCATCCTTCCTGAAGACATGTCCCAGGAAAGATTCAACTGGCTCAAGACAGTTGCAGGCGAAATCATTGCAACTCCTGGTTGTGAATCCAACGTAAAGGAAATCTTCGACAAGTGCCATGAACTTGACGAACAGCGCGGTAAGCACATCGTCATCTTCAACCAGTTCGAGCAGTTTGAGAACTACCTCTGGCACTATGAAGTGACAGGTTCCGCAATTCTTGAAGTCATCAAGAAACTTGGCATCAAGGATGAAAACGTACGCGGATATGCTTCCAGCACAGGCAGCGGCGGAACTCTTGCAGCAGGAGATCACCTGAAGGATGTATATCCAAACATCAAGATCGGTGCCGGTGAAGCTCTCCAGTGTCCTACACTCCTTAGAAACGGTTTCGGCGCCCACAGAATCGAAGGTATCGGCGATAAGCACGTTCCATGGATCCACAACGTAAAGAATACTGATATGATCCTCTCCATCGACGACCAGGATTGTATGGATATCTACAGACTTTTCAATGAACCGGAAGGAAAAGAATACCTATCCTCCATCGGCGTCGACAAGAAAGATATCGAGAATCTGGCTCTCTTCGGAATCAGCGGTATCGGCAATATGCTCTCTGCCATCAAGATGGCAAAGTACTATGAAATGGACGAAGATGACTGTGTATTCACAATCCTTACAGACTCCAGCGTAATGTATACATCACGTTTGAAGGAGCTTGAGGAAAAGCAGGGTAAGTTCTCTCTCATGGAAGCAGCCAGAGTACATGCAGCAGCCCTCATGCACCAGGGTATAGATAATGCTCTTGAGCTTACATATTATGAAAGACTCAGAGTCCATAACCTCAAGTACTACACATGGGTTGAGCAGCAGGGAAAGACCTACGAAGAGCTTAACAGACAGTGGTATGACAGGAACTACTGGAAAGACATCCCTAAGATGACTGAAACAATCGACGAAATGATCAAAGAGTTCAACGAAATGATCAAAGGCTGATAAACGCCGGGTTATGCCGGGGAGGAATCCCCGGCTATATTTTTGGAGGATTGAAGTGCGATTCAAATATGTATGCAGCGACTGTGGCAAAGAGTATATTACAGATAAAATAATGTATCAGTGCCCTGATTGCAGTAAATTAAATGATGGTAAATCATTCCCAAAAGGGAATCTTATTGTAAAGTTAGATAAAGAAGTCCTTAAAAAAGCCAAAGAAAAGGAACACGTAACACCTAATGACTTTTATCCTTATCCTTCAGATGACGAAGAAGCCTATCCCATCGGTGTCACACCATTAATGGCTCCAAGGAGGCTCCAGGAAGAGACCGGAGTAAAGAATCTTTACTTTAAACTCGATTCCCAGCTTATTTCTGGTTCCTTCAAGGATAGGGCATCCTATGAAGTGGCTCTCCAGGCAAAGGCTTTGGGTGAGAAGAAGATAGCTCTTGCCAGCACAGGTAACGCAGGTGCCGCCATGAGTGCAGTAGGTGCCGCTTTGGGTCTGGATATCATTCTATTTGTCCCATCTTCAGCTCCTATCAACAAACTTATGCAGTCTGTCCTGTACGGAGCAAAGGTCATTCCTGTCAAAGGAACCTACGATGATGCCTTCAAGCTTTCCATTGAGTACACACGTCTCCATGGGGGAATCAACAGAAACACTGCATATAACCCTATGACAATCGAAGGAAAGAAGAGTATTGCCATAGAACTCTTTGAGCAGATGGGAAGAAAGGCTCCGGATGCAGTATACGTTCCAGTTGGGGACGGCTGTATCATTGCAGGAGTGGCAAAGGGATTTTCCGATCTCTTGGAAGCTGGACTTATAGATAAAATGCCTAGAATGATCTGCTGCCAGTCAACAAGAAGCGCCGCCATTTCCAATGCTGTGGACAATGACGATTACAGCGAGTTTGATGCAACCACAAGAGCAGACAGCATCTCTGTAGGTCTTCCAGCAAACGGCAGAATGGCTGCCCAATATGTAAAGGAATCCAAGGGTTGGACGGTAAGAGTAAGCGACGAAGATATTCTCGACAGCCAGATTGACCTTACATCAAAAGCTGGAGTTCTTGCCGAACCTGCAGCAGCATGCGCCTGGGCCGCCTTCAAGAAAGACAAAGACAACTTTATCTCCAAAGTCGGAGAAGATGGCGTTGCAGTAGTTCTTCTGACAGGCTCAGGATTCAAGGATATGAAAGCCTTCGATGGACGAGTGCAGATGCCTCCTGCCATTGAAAACAGTGTGGAAGAAGTCAAAAAGCTTGACTTCTGATCGTGGCCTGGGAAACCAGGCTATTCTTTTGCCGATAAACCACACTTCTTAGGATTTCTAAGATTCTTATTAATATATGTATCTAGTTGACACAATGAATCAAAGAAGTGAGAATAAGTTGTTTCGGGATGTAGCGCAGTGGTTAGCGTATCAGTCTGGGGGACTGGGGGCCGGCGGTTCGAGTCCGCCCATCCCGATTTTTTATTGCATAATGCTTTTTTATCTACCTATAAAAGAATAAAGCATATTATACATCAATTAATCATCACCTATTTTATTGATCATTTTTACTTTTCCAATGATCTCAAACTTTATTGTTTTCCCTTCTACCGATATTACACACTCTTTTTCTTTGATATAGTCCACGGAACCTTTGACCAAAGTATTCTTTACACCGTCAAAATATTCCACTTCGATTACATCACCCTTTACTGTAGATTTGAGAGTATCATTTATCTCTTCCTCAGCATCGCTCAATAAGACATGGGGCACATCCACAAAGAGTTCCTGCCTCTTCATTTCCAAGGCCTCCTCCAGTCCTCTCACAGCAGAAAAGGGAAGAAACTGCTTGGCCCTCTCTTCCCGGCTCATCTTTATTCTTTTCTCATACCCCACTTTTGTGGCCTCCGATCTGAACGTTCCTTTCCCTCTGGGTAGCTCCCTCTTCGTAATCCATACCCTTGAGAATGGCATTCTTGCCATAGGTGTCTTTTATAGAGAGAATAGCCTTCTGTATACTCTCTCTTTTCTTGGATTCTTCATTATCCAGAAAGAGATCCAACTGTACCGGATCATTGTCATCGACAATTCCTGAAAGGGAGATCATGAAGCGTCTTACATACTCATCCTTTCCTACCATAGACACAAAGAGACGGGCTGCAATATCCCTGAAGGCCAAGTCATTTTGCGTAGGGGAAGGAAAAGAATAGCTCATATGTCTTCCACCTCCTCCGCTTCGCCCCGCCATACCTACACCGAGGGTGATTCCTGCAGCCTTCTTCTTCTTTCTTGACAGCTGTAGGGCAATGTCGTCACCCATTTCCTTTACAACCACCAAAGCCTCATCAAAGGGATAGTCTTTAAATAAGACCTGCCCCGAGCAAATACTATTATTCTTCGGTTTATATGCCTGGATATCTCTCATGGTGACGCTTTCCCTACCCCAGGCATGATCTATCAACAACTCGGCGTCTATACCGAACTCTTTATATAGCAGATCCTCCGGAGCATGGGCAATCTGTCTCATTGTAAATATGCCGAACCTGGCCAGCCTTGCCTCTATTCCCCTTCCTATTCTCCAAAAGTCACTCAGGGGCTTATGGTCCCAGAGTTTTTCCCTATATGATTCCTCGTCCAGGACGCCTATGAAATCAGGGGCATGTTTTGCATTTATATCAAGGGCGATCTTACAGAGATAGAGATTCGTACCTATTCCTGCAGTAGCCCGTACTCCCACTTCATCTGTAATTCTATCCATAAGGACAACAGCCATTTCCTTTGGAGTCTTCTTGTATCTGGCAAGATAACCTGTAACATCCAGAAAGGCTTCGTCTATTGAATAGACGTAGACATCCTCAAAAGAGAAATACCTGAGGTATATTCCATATATGGAAGCAGCATAATCTATATACTTCTGCATTCTTGGTGGTGCTTTTATATAATGGATATGAGAAGGTATTTCAAATACCCGGCACCTGTTTTTTACACCCTTCTTTTTCAATGAGGGGGAAACGGCCAGGCAAATGGTCTTGTCTCCTCTTTCAGGATCTGCAACCACCAGGTCTGTGGTCATAGGATCCAAGCCTCTTTCCACACACTCCACAGAGGCATAAAAGCTTTTGAGGTCTATACAGATATAGCACTTATCTTCCATAAATCTATATTAGCCCAAGAAGAGGATAAAGAGAATAAAAAAGACTTAAAAAGGATTGCTTACTAATTCTTAATTTATTTTGTCATATAATTTTACAAAAACGGAAACAAAAAAAGAAGAAACCCTTTGGTAAGGACCGATGACAAAGAATACCGGATAAGAAAAAGGGGCACAGCCACAACAAAGCCATGCCCGCCCACAAAAGCCACACCTGGATCAACTGAGTTCAGTCTTACCTGTATAGAGACTGTAATAGACACCCTTCTCCTTCAGTAGATCCTCATGGTCACCTCTTTCAATTATCCTACCATTCTCCAATACCATGATGGCATTACTATTACGTACTGTGGACAAACGGTGGGCAATGACAAATACAGTCCTGTTTTCCATAAGCTTATCCATACCGGACTGGACCAGAGTTTCAGTATGGGTATCGATGCTGCTTGTAGCTTCATCAAGAACCATAATCGGAGGATCTGCAATTGCAGCCCTTGCAATGGACAAAAGCTGCCTCTGTCCTTGGGACAGGTTCTCTCCGTTGTTGGTTATGACTGTATCGTAGCCATCCTTCATCATCATAATAAACTCATGGGCATTTGCAAGCTTTGCAGCCTTAATGACATCATCGTCGCTGGCTTGGGGATTTCCATACCTGATGTTCTCCCTTACCGTTCCTGTAAAGAGGTTTGTATCCTGAAGAACCATTGCCATGGACCTTCTCAAGTCATTGAGCTTGATTCTCCTGATATCTACTCCGTCTATGGTGATGGTACCCTTCTGGATATTATAGAAACGGTTGAGAAGATTGGTGATGGTGGTTTTACCGGCACCGGTAGATCCGACAAAAGCAATCTTCTGTCCTGGTTTTGCATAAAGGGAAATATCGTGGAGGACAGTTTTCTCTCCGTCGTAGGAGAAGTCTACATGATCCACTACAACTCCACCCTTTAGAGGAACAAGGACAGTTTTATCTTTCTCAGGAACCTTCCATGCCCAGCGGCCTGTCCTTTCCTTGCACTCTTCCATGGCTTCGCCTTCTCCCTTTACTCTGACAAGGGTTACGTCGCCGTCATCCATCTCCCCAGTTTCATCCAACAGCTTGTAGATGCGTTCGGCACCAGCAAGGGCCAAAAGAACGTTGTTTGCCTGCTGTGAAATCTGGGAAATATTATTGGAGAATGACTTGGAAAGCTGCAGGAAAGCAGCCAAGGCCCCGATGGTATATATATCGGGTCTGGCTATAATGGCCACGGCACCTGCAAGAACAAGGACAACGTACTGAAGATGCCCGAGGTTATTGTTTACAGGCCCCATGGAACCAGCCCAGGTATTTGCCTTGGCCATACATTTTTCCAGGTCTTTATTGAGCACTTCAAACTCTTCTTTACACTTTTCTTCATGGGTAAAGACCTTTACAACTCTCTGGCCATTCATCATCTCTTCTATATATCCGTTTACATCTCCAAGAGCTTTCTGCTGAGCCTTGAAGTATGCTCCTGATTTCTTACCTATCAAGCCCGTTACATAGAGTGTAATGAAAATAAAGGCAATGACGACAAGAAGGAGAATCCAGCTGTTCAATGCCATGGAGACAAGAACCATAACCAGGGTCATGGCTGCTGTCAACAGCTGCACGAGGCCGTTGGCAACCAACTGGTTGAGAGTATCCGTATCGTTGGCGAAACGGCTCATAATGGAACCTCTGGCATTCTTGTCGAAGTATGAGAGAGGAAGAGATTCCAGTTTGTCGAACATCTTTATCCTCATATCGAAGATTGCCTTCTGTGCCACCCCCACCATAATGTAGGAGCATGCAAAAGAGGCTACAATGGAAACTGCAACTACCAGGGCAAACTTACAGAGATACTGTATGGCCTTGGTGAAATCAGGGTTATCTACACCTTTAAGGGGTATGACAACGTCATCTATAAAGGAACCTATAAAGGATGCAGAGTATGTAGTTGCAAAAGCTGAAAGGATGATACAGAAGACAATCAGCAATATAAGGGCATATCTTCCCTCGAAGACATCCTTCATCAGGCGGAGGAATGTTGCCTTAGGGTTTTTGGCTTTTTCGCCGAACTTCATCTTTCCCATAATCACTCCCTCCCCTTGGTCTGGGTCTCATAGAGGTTTCTGTACCCTGCATTTCTCTCCATAAGTTGAGAGTGCGTACCGACATCCTCTATTCTACCAGCATTCATTATTACGATCTTATCTGCGTCTTCTATGGATGAGACCCTCTGGCTTATGATGATTCTTGTCATTGAGTTTACGTCACGTCTCAATGATTCCCTTATCTTTCTATCAGTCTTGGTATCCACAGCAGAAGTGGAGTCATCCATTATAAGGATCTTAGGAGACTTCAAAAGAGCCCTGGCAATACAGAGTCTCTGTCTCTGGCCCCCTGAGAAGTTGGATCCTCCCTGTTCCACGTGGTAATCCAAGCCTCCCTCCTTCTCCATTACAAAGGAGAGGGCCGAAGATATATCCAATGCTCTCTTCATCTCCTCTTCTGTGGCATCTTCCTTACCCCACTGGAGGTTTTCCCTGACACTTCCGGAGAAGAGAGTATTCTTCTGAAGAACAACGGATACGCTGTCACGTAGGGCATCCAGGTTATATTCCCTTACGTCCCTTCCTCCTACCTTTACTCTACCATTTGTGGTGTCGTAGAGACGGGCTATAAGAGAGACAAGGGTAGTCTTTCCACTACCAGTGGTTCCTATGACACCCACCATTTCGCCGCTCTTTATTTCAAGGTTGATGTTCTTAAGTACCTTGGAGCCTTCTTTGTATCCAAAATCTACGTTTTCGAAGGAAATGGAGCCATCAGGAACAACCTTCTCTCCGTCTTCGTTTTCATCCATAGATGATTTTGATGACAAAACCTCAGCCACTCTCTCCATACTCGGCTTTGTCATGGTGTACATTACAACTATCATTCCTGTCATCATAAGAGAGGACAGAATCTGACCTGTGTATGTGAAGATGCTCATCAATGAACCGGTATCCATGCTTCCTACATTTACAAGCTTTGCTCCGAAGTAAGAGATGGCGATCATACAGCCATAGGACACGAACATCATCAATGGGCTCATTGCAGCCATCATCTTCTGGGCCTTTGTAAAGTTATAACGGATGTTCTCGGCACTTTCCCCGAACTTGACCTTTTCCTTGTCTTCCCTTACATAGGCTTTCACTGTCCTGATACCTGAAAGGTTTTCCCCTACGACCTGGTTGAAACGGTCGTAGCCCTTAAAGGCAGCGTTGAAGTATGAGTAGGTGATCTTCACCATTATGGCTATGGCCAAAGCAAGGATAGGCAGGACAATGATGAAGATCATTGCCAGGACTCCTCCTGCCCTGAAAGCCATAATGGAGGAGAAAATAAGCATCATAGGGCTTCTCACGAACATCCTTATACTCATGGTAAAGAGCTGCTGTACTCTTTGGACATCTGTAGTAAGTCTGGTGATCAAGGAAGAAGGACTGAACCTATCTATATCTGAGAAAGAGAATTCCTGGACCTTGCTATATAGATCATGCCTAAGGTTTGTGGAGAAACCGGCGCCTGCATCGGAACCGAATTTCGCCCCCATAACACCGAAAAACAGAGAAAGAAGGGCTGTAAGGATCAAGAAAGCAGACATCAAAAGGATGTAATTCATATCCATTTCAGCCACGCCGACGTCGATGATCTGGGCCATAATGGCAGGTATCAAAACCTCCATCAATACTTCAAGTACCATAAAAATAGGAGTAGCAACAGTTTTGGCCTTATACTGTCGTACTCGAGAAAACAATTCTTTTATCAAGTTTCTTTCCTTTTGCACTTAGCTGTAGGATAAAATTTATTTAGTTAAATATTGGTTCTTGGTCAATTTATATATATGTATATTTCGTGAAGTCGTTTATCCGAAAGTAGCGAAGGAGGATACAGGGAGGGTGAACATCACCGCTTTGCCTCTTTTTTGGAATATAGGCATTGCTTCAATGGCCTTGATTATCTCTTCAGCCTTCTCCGTCTTCTCCACAATGACAAGGATTTCCTTCTCGCTTGTAATGGGGTAACCGAAGAATTTCACATCGTCCCCCTTTGCTGTTCCATGTCCCTTTATTATGGTGCCGCCACCGGCTCCTGCCTTTCTGGCCTCTGCCATGACATCGTCTCCATAGCCCGTTTCACATATAACCTGTATCATTGTCCAATTGCCTTCCATATCACTTCCTCCCATAAATGCAGCGATGCCCTTTGTCTTCAATCTTTCAACGTCTTCCTTTGAGGCTTTCCAAATCCCCTCTTCCATCATCGATAGAATAACATCCCTTCTGGTGTCCCCGAAACCTAGAATAGACAACAGGGAGGATGAGGCTGTACCGCGGGCATTGATCACAGTACCGCCTTGAGATCCATTATTACGGAGTATTTCCATAGCTTTCTCAGCTTTTCCTCTTTCCATAACCAGAAAAAGCATTCCATTTCTATTCATTTTCTACTCCTTTCGCTTTTTTAATCTTCAATCCATAAAGGACACCCAATATCTCAAGGGAAAGAATGGGCATCGCCGCAATGAGCCCTATCATACCGAAGGCCATTGCACCTGGATTCGATGCAACCACAAAGGATGCACCGGAAACAAAGGGCAACAGAAAGGTAGAGGACATAGGCCCTGTAGCAACTCCTCCACTATCGAAGGCTATTCCTGCAAATAGAGGAGGAACAAATGGTAGCAATAATAGAATAAGGGCATAAATGGGAATAATCAGCAAAAGAATGTGCACACCGGTAAGAATTCTGACCATTGCCAGAGATACGGCCACAGCCACTCCCATAGCCATGAACCCCATCATTACGTTTCGCTTTATCCTACCTTGGCTTCTTTCTTCAACCTCCTCGGTCAGAACCCAAATTGCCGGTTCAGCCAAAACAACCATAGCCCCCATGACAAAACCTATGACCACAAGAAAACTTGGATTGCCCTTGGCAATAAGGGAACCAAGGGTCCTTGCCACAGGCATAAATGCAGATTCAACTGCAAAAAGGAATACTATGATGCCAAAGTACGAATAGAAGAGACCCACAAGAATCTTGGAAGCCTTGATCTTCGGAAGTTTGAGGATGAAGAATATGGAAATGAGTGTCAGAACAGCTATAGGAAGAAGAGAAAGGGATACATTCTTTATTACGGAAAAGAGTATCTCAAGCTGATTTATGGCTTCCGTTTCCATTACTACGCCTTCATTCACGTCATTGATGAATAGGCTGTATATCATGACACCCAACACAGGTCCGATGCTGGCTATTCCTGTATAACCGAAGGAGTCTTCCTCCTTATTACCATGTACAGACGATACACCCATACCCAAAGCAAGAATAAAGGGAACGGCCAAAGGTCCTGTAGTCGCCCCGCCGGCGTCAAAGCCTATGGAGACGAAAAACTCAGGGAGAAACAAGGATACACCTATCATTATTGCAATGAAGATCGCCATAAATATCTTTATGGATATTCCTGAAAGGGCCCTTATATAGCTGATGGCCATGAATATACCTACTCCCAGAGCTATGACCACCACAAGTTTTGTAGTATGGACATTGTTGTTTATTTCATGGACTTGATTGGCCAACACCCTTACATCGGGTTCTGCAATGGTGACCAGCAATCCAAGAAACAACCCGGAGCCCAAAAGGAGCCACAGGTTCTTTTTTTCCGTTATTTTTGCTCCCAGTCGGCTACCTATGGGCAAAAAGGCCATATCTACACCAAAAAGGAAAAAAGTAAGGCCTATGACCAAGAGAAAAGAAGATAACAGGAAGCCCAAAAGCGACACTTGTACAAATGCGCCATAAACAGCACCCAATACAAGTGCTATCAGTACAATAGGCATAACTGAAATCAAAACTTCCCTTAACTTCTTGATAAACTCCAAAACTAACTCCTTGGATAGAATATAACACAAAAAACGCTCAGACCATAGCCCGCATATTTACAATAAAAACTTGTTGCATAATAAAAAGTTACTCTTTTTATAGAAAATCTTTGACCTATGGAGAATTGAGACATAAACTAGTTTAGTGAAAGGAGAAGAAAATGAAAAGCAAAAGAATAACCATAGCAGACATAGCTCAAAAATCCGGATACTCCAAAACGGCGGTTTCTTTTGCCTTCAACTGCCCTGAAAGAATCAGCAGGGATGCTGTGGAAAAGATACTGAGCATAGCCCAGGAGCTGGATTATTTTCCGGACCCTATGGCCAGGAACTTTTCTTTAGGGCGTCACTTATCCCTCGGTTTCCTTGTCCCCCAGTCCTTCGACATTTCCATGGACAACCCTCACGTCGTAGATGTATTGAGGGGAATAGGAAGTATCTGCGAAAGCTATGGATACACCATCACCTGTATTCCTCCCCTCCGCTCATCCATTGCAGAAGCCATCAAGAATGCAACAGTTGACGGAATAATAGGCATGGGTCTGGAGTTTGGAAGCGAAGTCCAGGAAGCATTCAAAAGAAGAAAACTCCCCTTTGTATGTATAGACGCCATCGATGAAGAGAACGTCATATCCGTATCCATAGACAATGAAGAGGCTGCCATGAGACAGATGACCGAGGCCCTTGGACGTGGACACAGGAAGATAGCTGTAATATCACTTCCAGGAGCGGCATACCTTTCCGATACAGATTCTCCTACCGTAGCCCCTGGTGTAGCGGCAGCAAGAAACAGAGGATATCTGAAAGCCGAAAAGGAGTATGGTATCGACACTCCTTTCAAAACCTATCCTGTTCTTGCAACAAAGGAAGGTGGAGAGGAAGCTGCAAAGAGGATACTCAAGGACGGTACCCCCACATGTATCGTAACCATGTCGGATATCCAGGCCATAGGTGCAATAGAATACCTGGAGAAAAATGGAATACGAGTACCTGAAGATGTATCCGTCATCGGTTTTGATGGCATATACCACACGACAATGGGTAAAAAACTATGCTCCATAGACCAGAGAGGACGCGAAAAGGGAATAAGGGCTGCAGAGATGCTCTTTGACATCATCAAAGGAAATGAGCCTGAAAATAAAATCTCCCTCATTCCATTTACTTTTGAAGAGGGAGATACTCTAAAAGATATTTCTTCAGCGACCTAAGACTTTCAGGCACATATCAGGACAATTTGAGATGACTCCTCCAACGTTCCAGGCCATGAGGTTCTTCACCTCTTCCGGATCGTTGACTGTCCATGTATTAATACCCAAGTTGCAGGCCTTAGCTTCCTCCAGCATTTCCTTGTTTATCAGTTCATAATCAGGATGAAGGAAGGAATAACCCACTTCTTTCGACAAGTATGATATATGCTTGATGTTTATGGATGAGGAAAACAGGAATCCCAATCCACACTCAGGGAGATATCGCTTCATTATTATAAGGGACAATGGATTGAAGGAAGAGAACAGGACATTCTCCTCAATGCCATATTTCTTGACAATGGCGGCAACCCTCTCTTCTATACCTGGATAGTAGATTACGCCTGTCTTCAGCTCAACATTGGCTTTCATTCCGCTCTCCTTGATAAAACTACAAAACTCATCAAAGGATGGTACATAAGCGTCGAACTTATCATCCATAGTCTTTGAAGCTTTGATGCTTGTGATTTCAGAGAGAGTACAATCACCGACCATTTTGTCTACACCGGTAGTTCTCAACAGGTTTTCATCATGTATTACCACCACTTCCCCGTCTTTGGTCAAATGGACATCCATCTCCACACCGTCAGCACCTGCTTCCTTGGCCTTTCTGAAAGCCAACATTGTGTTTTCAGGGTAAATGGATGAAAAACCTCTATGTGCCCAAACTAACATTTTTATCCTCCGTATCCCCAGTATAATAAGTAATATCCAAAGATAAATAAATCATACAACCAAAACATCTCCACTCATTTTATCTTTTCCGTCAAAACCGATTCTATTCGGATTTATGGAGTATTTTGCCAAAAGATCCCAAATCGTCTTCTCCAAGCTCTGGTCATAGTGTTTCTCCTCCACCTTATTCAGGTAATCCAAAGCCAATACAAGGTTTCCTATCATGTTCACCTTGCTGTTCCAAAGAGGAAAGCGCTTAGAGAGGTTTGCAGGGCATTCCATTTCATCCAAAAAGACATGGTCTATAAGCTTGTTGTATTTCTTACTTAAGCCGCTGACATAGCTGGCGATATTGAGCCACTGGGAGAAATGATACTCATCCATACCATATTCAGAAGCGATGATCCTAGCCACCTCCCTAGGGAATATCATATCGTAGTCCATCCATATCGCCTCGAAGCTGGCCTCCTCCAAGCATTTCCTATTCATGTAATTGACTCCATGCTCGGATATGATTCCGCTCCAAGAATTACTCTCAGCCCAGAAAGATATGGTTGAACCAAGCTTCGGTTCAAGGTTCTTCCTGAAAAAAGAAAGGGAGAGGGAAAGGGAATTGCACAATTCTTTGTTGAAGACTATGTCGTCTATAATCCTATCCACTGTGGTTCCCGGTATGAAAACCAATTCCCCTAGAGTGTTTTCAATGGTGTAGAACTCCACATAGGACATAAACCTCTTCCTGCCTATCTTTCTGACAATATCCAAGGCCCTTTCGTCTTCACCTTCCAACCCATTTTTCTTCAAGCTTTCCAAAAGCTTTCGGGCATCCCCAACATCCATCTTGGGTCTGTCAAAGCCATTCTCACCAAAACCCTTGGGAGAAACCGCATTGTGTTTCGAATTCAGGAAACACTTAGGTGACATAAAATCTTTCTTCATGCCTACCCTCCTACAATAAGAGTCTAGTACCCTTTCCTTGACATAATGTCGGGTACCGGAGGGGGCATAGGCTAAAGGATTAAAAACTTACTTCAAACAATCTGGTGAGACTGCTCCCGAATCTTTCCCAGACAACTCTTCTCAAATACAAACAAGCCTTAAACATACACTAGCACAAGAAGAGAATAAATCAAAGAAATAAATATCGTATTATTATTGTAATCCCTAATACTTTTTTTACTTTCGTATAGATCTTCCCCCCAAATCACTTGAAAAAGTTTCCAATTCCAATTCCCTTGGCAACGCTGTGGTGTAATAAGCTCTCCAGGAGGTGTTTCTCTTCTTATCCTTTCTATGACCAATAAAAGGAGAAGGTACTTACATCAAAAACCACAAAGCTTCGAAAACAAAACGACCTTCCAATCATCTCCAACTGGAAGGTCGCCAAATATCATGCACCAAGCAGGATTAATCCCACTGTTTAATACCCTTGAGAATCTTATCCTGACTTCTTCTTTTTGGATTGATGCGTTTCTCAACCACTTTGACGACTTTTGTCATAAGGGCTGCAATCACGAAGTAGATGATTGCAGTAAGAATCAATGGGAAGAAAGCCTCATAAGTTCTGCTTCTTACAAGGTCACTGATCTTTGTCAGATCCAATACGGCAATATATCCTACGACTGAAGTCTCCTTTATGAGAGTGACGACTTCATTTCTATAGAGAGGAAGGAAGTGCTGTGCGGCCTGAGGCAGAAGTATTCTGAAGAAACTCTGGCTATCCGAGTAGCCAAGAGCTGTTGAAGCCTCGAACTGCCCCCTACCTACAGCCTTGTATCCTACTCTCAGCATCTCGATCATTGCAATGGCAAACATAAGGGTAAAGCCTACTACAGACACCCAAAGGCCGCTGAGACGAGAGGAACCGAATACAATATAGTAAAGGATCATCAACAACAGTACCGTTGGCATACCATGGATAAGCCACATAAAGAAGTTTGTGACTCCATTGGCAATTTTGTTTTCGTGGCGACAGAGCATAAACACTGCAAAGCCTAGAATAGTACCGAAGACGATGGATGCCAAAGTAATGAGAACTGTGACACCGGCTCCCTGTACAAAGAGCTTCCATCTATTTTCCCTTATGAATGTCTTATAGAAGCTGTTCTGAAGGCTCTGGAAGAAACCGATCTCACTGGTATCTTCTCCCAAGATTACAAGACGTATTGGGGTTGTATAGTAGACATCTGAGAGAGTTCCTGTTTCGTTTCTCTCTTCGCTTACTACAATATTCATTCCCAAGTCATATTTTCCTGTCTCTACACCAGGAGCAATGGCTTCAAAAGGAACCTCGAAGAACTCTGGAGTATATCCATAGGCACGGCAGAAACGACAGACAAAGTCCACATCATATCCAGCAAGGTGGCCATTACTTACAAAGGAGAAGGGTTCATATCCACCCTCCACAGCAACTGAAAGGGTTCCGTTTTCCCCGGTAAAGCCTGTAATGTCGCAGGTATCTGTCTCCGGATCGAAATCTGCAATCCAATAATCATAGAGCTCATCCATAAGACCGCTTTCAGTGCTGTCTTTGATGAACTGGTTTATCTCCTTGAGAATCCTATCCTGTCTGCTATTGTTTCCAATGATACATGTAGCGTTGATATATCCTGCTGGTTCCTCCAGGCATTCAAGCTCAGGATGGTTTGCCTTCTGGACACCGAAGCTTACCTCTTCGATAAGATATGCATCCACCTTTCCTGAAGTAAGGGCGTAGATCATATCGTTGGGCATTGTGTAATACTGGAATGTGGAATCAGGAACCCTGTCTCTGATGAGATCTTCATAGAGGACAGCAGTCTGGACACCGATATTGCTGCCGTTAAGGTCCTCGATTGTCTCGATCTTCTCTCTGGCAGAGAAAGCAGAAGCAAGAAAAACTGCCGCTATAAGAAAAATAATCAATGTTTTTTTCATTTCTGCTCCTCCTGCCATCTGAAGTTCATCATGATCTGATGGCTAAATCCCTCTTTGTCCTCAACAAGATCTTTCTGCTCATAAGTTGTTGTAGGTTCCTCAAGGAGAGAAAGGAAGACCTTACTTGATTTTGCTTCCTTGATATCGAATACCTCTCCGTTGTATTTGATGATCATTGTCAAAACGTCGAGTTTCTCCGAATACTCCACTTTGACAAGAATATCGGGGTTATCTGATTCAGCGGCAATATTGTTGATACAGATTTCTTCCATGGAAAGAGTGAGCTTTGTAAGACGTTCTGCTTCAATCAAGAGCTTTTCACCATACTTCTGGAGTTCCTCGATAATAGGCTCCATATCGAAGTCAGTGCTGTCGATTCTGTATGAGAGTGTGGAGAGACGCTGGATAAAGCGTCTTGTCTTCTCTCTCTTTGGATGCTCGAATATATCCTTCGGAGAACCCTCTTCATAGATTGTTCCGTCATACATAAAGAAGATTCTATTGGATATCTTTCTTGCAAAATCCATTTCATGGGTGACAATCATCATTGTTCTGCCGCTCTTTGCAAGGACCTTGATTACAGACTGGACTTCTCCGATCATACTTGGGTCCAAAGCTGAAGTAGGCTCGTCGAACAAAATGATGTCGGGATCCATTGCAAGGGTTCTTGCAATTGCGATTCTCTGCTGCTGACCGCCGGAGAGTTCATCTGGATATGAAAATACTTTTGAAGAGAGACCTACGGAATCCAAAAGGTACATAGCTTTGTCGTAGGCTTCCTGTCTTGATCTTCCAAGAAGGGTGATCTGGGGATTCATAATATTCTCAATGACCGTCAGGTGACCGAAGAGGTTGAAGGATTGGAATACCATTCCCATCTTTTTTCTGACTTCATTGAGGTTGCATCCGCGCTTTGTTATGTCCTGACCATCAACGACAATGCTGCCGCTGGTAGGTTCACAGAGCATGTTGATACATCTAAGGAGTGTCGATTTACCAGTTCCAGAGGGTCCGATTATGGAAATGACGTCACCATTGTTGATGGTTACGTTAATATCCTTGAGAGGGATTGTTTCATCATCGAACTCTTTTCTTAAGTGTTTGATTTCTATCATTGCCCATCCACAGGACGGAAAGAAGGAAGAAAAGAATTACATAGAGCAAAACAGGGTCCTGCATCTGCATGTCTGGCCCTCTCACTCCTTTTCTTTCTTTTGGTCCTAATCATATCCGTCACACCTTGAAATGAATTATCTAGCCCCCTTATAAAATATGTGGGTGGTAGGGTCAATAGGAAAACATAATATTTTTTAAAAAAACCTAAAAAGGAAAACTATGGTCACTTTTAGTCATTGACCAAAGAATAGTAAAGGTTCAACGTGTTGCGAAGGAGTAAAAAATGGAAAGGCTCTTTAGTAAAAAAGATCTAAAGAAGTTATACGTACCAATACTTATCGAAATACTTCTTACAGTAAGTGTAGGTGTTGCAGATACCATGATGGTATCCCAGGCAGGAGAAACCGCCGTAAGCGGCGTCAGCTGTTTCAATACCATACAGAACTTTCTCATCGCCCTGTTTTCCGCCTTTGCAACCGGTGGAAGTGTGGTTGTAGGACAACTCTTGGGCATGAAGAACTATGAAAGGGCCAAAAATGCTGTAAAGGATCTTATGTATCTTACCCTTTTGGTCTCCATCCTTTTGTCTCTTTCTTTCATAGGTTTCAAGGAGCCTCTTCTCCGTCTTATATATGGAGAAAGCGAAGAAGCGGTAATAACCTCAGCCCTTGATTACGCCCTTCCCATACTCATCTCCCTACCCTTTCTTGCTTCCCAAAGCTCCTTGAACGCCATACTCCGTGTCCAAGGAAAGACAAAGACCACAATGTGGACTTCAATCATTGCAAACATCATCAACGTCGTAGGTAATGCAATCTTCATTCTTGTCTTCGACATGGGGGCTCTGGGAGTAGGAATATCCACCCTCATTTCCCGTATCATTTCAGCCCTTATCCTATTTTTCGCATCAAGAAACAAAGGACTTCAGGCTCCGCTGGAGAAAATACTTCAATTCAGGCATCAGGGAAATATGATGGGAACCATATTCTCCATCGCACTTCCTTCAGGAATCGAAAACTCCATTTTCCAGCTGGGAAAGATTGTCATGATAGCGACCATAGCCCAGTGCGGCACCTCATCCATGGCTGCATTTTCAGTCTTGGATAACATTGGAACCTTTTCAAATATTACAGGACAGGCAGCAGGCCAGACCTTGATGGTTGTAGGAGGATATGCAGCAGGAGCAGGGCGGTTTGATGAATCCAGAAGACTGACAAAGGTCTTTTTGGCTATTGCCTACGCTTCCATGGCAATACTGGCGGTCATTATCCTGGTTTTCCTTAAACCCATCATTTCCATTTACTCGTTTTCCCAAGAGACAGCAGACCTATCATACAGGATTCTCTTTGAATATATGTTCTGGTCCACCATTGTATGGCCTACATCCTTCGCCTTCCCGAACATACTGAAAAGCTCCGGTGATGTAAAATACACGATGCTTGTTGCAATACTTTCAATGTGGCTCTTCAGAGTATTTATCGCCAGGGTGTTGGGTATATATATGGGTTTTGGAATAGTCGGTGTAATGTGGGGAATGTACATTGACTGGGTGGTTAGAGCCATAGCATTTCTTATAAGATATAAGAGTGGTGTATGGACCGAGAAAAGGATCAAGGAATGAAGAGTATAAGAGTCAGTGCAGCGGCAATACATAGAGACGGAAAGATATTCGCCACACAGCGAGGATATGGAGAGTATAAAGGCAAGTGGGAATTTCCCGGAGGAAAGAGGGAAGAAGGCGAAAGCGGTGAAGAGGCTCTGGAAAGGGAAATAAGGGAAGAGCTGGATTCAAAGATAAAGATCGAGAAACTGATCTGCACCACAGACTACGACTACCCTGGTTTCCATCTCACAATGGATGTATATCTAGCGAGCCTCATCGAGGGCAGGCTCACCCTTCTGGAACATGAAGACGCAAAATGGGTGTCTCTCGATGATATCGATGCTTTGGATTGGCTTCCAGCGGATTGGAGCGTAATCGAAGAAATCAAGAGACACTTCAGAGATAGCCTATAATCAGAGATTCCTCAACATTTCCAGAATATCTTGGGCTGATGGAGGACATTTTACTACTTTGTTCCTGGCCCCGCTGCAGCAGGCTCCCACACCTATCTCCATGCTCTTTCCCCTCCATCCCTGGCCAATGGCGATTCTCTCTCCATTAAGGACATACAACTCCCCTTCATCCTCCATTCTCTTAAGAGCATGAATAAGGTTTGCATAACAACAGGAACAGGCCGATCTGGGATCTGTAAGACTGGATAATCTTCTGGCATAACGCTGAGGAATGGCTTCATTGGAATTCTCAGGCTTATTCAGTTCAATGATTTTTGCTTTATCCAAGGAAGCGCATCCTGCCCCCAGCTCTTCCCCAAGTGAGATATAAGGGACATCGGAAATATCAAAACCCATCAAAGAAGCACAATAGGTGTCAATGAGGACACTGTCTTCGCCTATCATCATACGGCCTGTGTCCACAGGATTTCCACCCTCTTCAAAATCCAAGTCTCCACAAATACTATCAACAATGGTAAGGGACGGTGAATAGACTGCATTAAGGGCTGCTATGGGGAGCATCAGGCCCTTTTGGTGGAATAATCTCTTGGATCTGTCGCTGAGAATTCCTTTCAGGTTCTTCATGGCGCATGTCATATTTGTCTGGCAGTGTCCCTTCATGACAGGAAGATTGATCAGGTAATCCGTCTCCAGAACCTTCTGGGAAACCTCCATATCTATTCCCCCTGCACTCTTTCTTACATATTTGTCTTTCTTAAGATCAAAGAGTTTTACTCCATATTTCTTGGAAATATTATTGTATCCATTGACTCTGAAGGCTCTCTCCGTATCATCACCGACCCAAGAACCCTCCATAATGGAAATATCCCTGAAGCCCTTCTCCTGAAGATACTCGATTACTTCTGTGATGATCTCAACGTGTGTTGTAGCACCGGTATCAGGAGTTGTTGCAACAACAAGATTTGGTTTTAATGCAATCTTTGCATTAACATCACCGATCTTTGAAGCCAAGTCATAGTCTTCAACAAGACGTCTTGTCATGGCTGCAATATCTTTTCCATATATAACTCTAATTTCTCTACTCTTCATTTGGATCTCCTATTTCAGTTTATAGGGTAATGGAATGGATTGGGAAGAGATGAAAAACGAACAATAACTTCATATTCCCTTATAGAAACCTTATTTTTTCATTTATTTTGAAAAAGCTATAGACAAACTACTGCCATTTGATTTAAATTCTTCTTGCTTGGGCGCGTAACTCAGCGGGAGAGTGCCACCTTGACGTGGTGGAAGTCGTAGGTTCAATCCCTGCCGCGACCATTGATGTAATGCTTTTTCTGTTTAGGAAATAGCTTTTTTTATTGCTTTTTTCCTAGGCCTAGATAAGGGGGTTAACACACTCCGTGTGCACCAATATGTGCTTAGAAAATTGAGAAATTTTGGTAAAAGGAGAGCAAAAATGCGTGAGCTGTTC
>JALFRH010000102.1 GCA_022785155.1 Spirochaetales bacterium | reverse complement strand
AGGAGTCTATACATTTGGATGAAAGGATTGACCATGAAACCCCGGACCCCGGCAAAAGAGGATTGAGAATCTTTTATTTGGCCCTTCTCTTTTTGTTGTTGGTTGAGATCATCACAAGGATCTTCAACTTCATCGATATTGTAATGATAGTATTGGCTGCATTACTTATCTTTGACAGAAAAGTATTCAAAAAGGTTGATTATTATCTATTGTCCACCTTCTTCTTTTTCTTCTTGTTCTCTTCCTCCGTTGCAGATATACCAATTGTAAAGGAATATCTATCATCCCACGTAGGCGGAAACGAGTATTGGTGGGGCCTTGGTATCAGCCAGATAATCTCAAATGTACCGGGAACAGCCCTTCTTTTGGATTTTTCTACCAATTACACCGCTCTATTATATGGAGTAAACGCCGCAGGAATGGGAACCATTGTAGGGTCCTTGGCTTCACTTATTACATTCTCCATCTACAACAAAGAGTATCCGGAAGAGAAGAGGAGCTTCTTCAAGTACTTCCACTTTTTCTCTCTTTGTTTTTTGGTTCTATATGTAGTGACTGCACTTCCGATACTAAATTGGACACTATAAAATTGGTTCGGAGCAGTGGGCCTCGAACCATTTTATTACCTTAGTCTATTTCATTATGTCAATCTTTTTTCGTCATAAATAGTCAATGCCGGATTTCTCCGGCATCAACTATTTTCTGACTCATTTCAGATGATGACATGCATCTTTTCTTTAATCTTGGCAATATTCTCGTTGCCGATTTCGTTGGCCTTCTTTGTGCCCTGGAGAATAATATCTCTTACGGTGTCTTTATGCTCTTCATAGAACTTTCTCTTCTCCCTAATAGGATCAAGGATGGCATTCATCTTTTCATTCAGAAGCTTCTTACATGCGACACAACCCATAGCTGCGTTCTTACAAGCTGAGCATACTTCCTCCACACCTTCAGGATTGAATGCCTTATGGTACTGATATACAGAGCAGACATCAGGATTACCAGGAATCTTTACGCTGATTCTATTGGTATCTGTCTTTGCATTTCTGATCTTATTCCATACTTCATCTGGAGTATCTGAGAGATAAATGGCGTTTCCAAGACTCTTTCCCATTTTGCTGTTGCCGTCAAGGCCACAGAGGCGGGAAACGAAGCTTAGCTTATATTCAGGTTCCTTGATATCTGTTCCATACATCTCGTTGAATTTTCTTACAAGTCTTCTTGAGAACTCGATATGTGGAACCTGGTCCTCTCCTACAGGAACAAGGTCTGCATTACAGAATGTAATGTCAGCCGTCTGGGATACAGGATAACCTAAAAAGCCATAGGTAAGCTTGGAAAAATCATATTCCCTGCTTTCATCCTCCATACCATAACTACGAGCTTCAGTCTTGATCGTAGGGTTGATCAGAAGGTGGTTGCAGGTAGTGATCATGGAGTAATACATGGTCAATTCATGGATACAAGGAACACCGCTCTGCTGTATAAACGTCACTTTTTCAGGATCCAAGCCTACAGCAAGGTTATCCATTGTAATCTGATAAATGGAGTCATTTATAAGTTCAGGTCTCTCAAAATGAGTGGTAAGAGCCTGGACATCTGCTATAAGGATGAATTCTTCATAATCATCCTGCAACTCGACCCTGCTCTTTAGAGAACCACAGTAGTGGCCTAAATGAAGATGACCTGTGGGTCTGTCTCCTGTAAGGATTCTCTTCTTTTCCATTATTTTCCTCCCTTACACTGACTGCAGTTACATCCGCCGTTATGAGGATTATCAGTACAGTAATAACCAGAACCTTTATAGATTACTGCAGCAGGCTCAGAGAAGACTCTCTTTGCACACCCGCCGCAAGAAGGGCAGACATCGTCGTTGTCGGCCTCATCAAAACTTTTCATTGCATCGTAAGTGTTTCCACAAGAAGAACACTTATAAGAATAAATCGGCATTAGAACAAACCTCCAATTCCTTGGGTCATGATACCCTTTGCCTTTTCTTTCATAGAAGAAGATAGAGGATAGTCCGCAATCAAGACTATGTTATCGTTGGTTGCAAACATTCCGGCAAGAGCTTTGGTATCCAGTTTTTCTCCATTGCGTCGTGTCTCCTGGATTATCTGGTTCTTGAACAAAGTTGTGAGAGCCCTGGCTGTTCCATCTCCTGTGGTCTCTATTCTTCCAGACATTACCATAACTCCATCTATTTCATTGAAGAGAATACAGGTCCTTGTCATTTCAGAAAGAACTACCTGAGGGATTTCAAAGCCTATATCCACCAAAGTATCAGGGGA
>JALFRH010000061.1 GCA_022785155.1 Spirochaetales bacterium | reverse complement strand
AGGAGTGTCTTAATGCCGCTGCTGAGTATGGATTCCAAAATCTACCCAAGAAGTATCTCTTGAAACTGGCTTATATTATGATACGCTACAAGATGAGCTTCAAAGACGGAGTCAGACTCTTTGAAAAATATGTCTCTGGTTGGGGTGGAAAGAGAGAAGAATGGAAGTTCCAGGGCATTTGGAACAATAAGGAAGGAAAGAGTGTCACACTCTCCCACTCCTCTCTTCTCCATTTGGAAGTAAAGACTTCCACCACACTATTATATGAAGGGAACGGCTACGATGAGACCTTGGTGAGAATAAGAGTCTTGGATGAAAATGACAATCTCCTTCCATATGCACAGCTTCCTTTATCTATAGAGGTATCCGGAGCAATAGAAAACGCCGGCTTTGACTTGATGACACTGGAAGGCGGCATGGGTGGAGTAATCGTAAAGACCAAGGGCGTAGTCGGGAAAGGCACATTGTCAATCAAGAGCCTTTTAGGTACTGAAGAAATTGAGTTTGAAGTAAAGAATCATGAAGAGAAACAGTGAGATAAAATGGAGAATACAATATAGTGAAAAGGGTGTGGACAAAAGAGAGGAAGGAACTCTTTCTTTTCTTGATGAAATCCATATGACGAAAAGATTTGACAATGCCATAATCGAGAGCGTCGAAGCTTCTTTTTCCATTACTCCGGAAGAAGGCGACAGGTTCTTCCTCAATGGATACCAGACTTGGACACACTCAAGACAAAAGGATGGGAAGGAAAAGGAACGGGGACTGAGAGGCATCCCCAAAGCCATTATAGACCACTATGCCCTTCCTCTTTATGGTGATTATACTTTCGTACCCTACAGCGGCAAAAAAGGCCTTCTTCATGGCTTTACATATATGACTATACGTAATGGAGAGGAATATACCCTCATCTCTTCTTTGGATGAGAACTATGGCTGGACGGTTTTCTATCTCGACACCAATGAAGGAACGATCACTATAAAGAAAGACCTGGAATCCTTAAAGTACAGCGGAGAATTCCATCTCTTTGATCTCTTCATCACTGAAGGAAAGGAAGAGGAAGTCTATGGAGCATGGTTCGATAAAATGGACCTGAAGACTACGGCAAAGCCGCTTGCAGGATATAGCTCATGGTACAATAGATATCAGGATATAAGCCAAAAGACGATAACCGAGGACTTGGAGGGGTGTAGGAGGATTCTCCAAAAGGGAGACCTTTTCCAAATCGACGACGGATGGGAAGTAGCTGTCGGAGAGTGGGAACAGGACAAGGAGAAGTTCCCTTCCTCCATGAAGGAGATTGTGGATGAAATCCACAAATCAGGATATCTTTCCGGCCTATGGCTGGCCCCATTTGTTGTGGAGGAAAAAAGCAGAATCTTTAAGGAACACAAAGATTGGCTTTTGGAAATAGATGGGGAGAAGTTCAAATGCGGCTGCAACTGGTCTGGGTTCTGGGCCTTGGATATAGATAATGTAGAGGTTCAGGAGTATTTGAAGAGAGTATTCAAGACTGTATATGAAGACTGGGGCTTCGATTTGGTGAAACTGGACTTCTTATATGCAGCCGCCCCTAAGGCGAAGAGCAATGAAACAAGAAGCCAGAGAATGAACAGGGCCATGGATTTTCTTCTTTCCCTATCAAAAGACAAGCTTATCCTAGGCTGTGGAGTTCCCCTCGCCTCTGCCTTTGGCAGAACACAGTACTGTAGAGTATCCTGCGATGTGACACTGGACTGGGATGATAAGATCTGGATGAAACTTATCCATAGCGAGCGCCCCAGCACAAAGAGAGCCTTGGAAACAAGTTTTGAAAGAAGAATGCTCAATATGGGCGCCTTCATCACAGATCCTGATGTCTTCTTCCTTCGTAGGGACAATATACATCTATCTGAAAAGAAAAAGATGACCCTTGCCCTATTCGATGCACTGAACAAAGGCCTGTTCCTCACTTCAGACAACCCTTCTTTATATACTGAAAGAGAAATAGAAGAATATCGAAGGCTGAGGCATATATGGGAGAAAGGCAAGATAACAAGTATCGAAAGGGGGAAGAAGACAATTATCCACTACTGTGTGGATGATAAAAATGAATCCTTGGTTCTACCCTTCTAAGAAAATGGCGGACATAAAATCCGCCATTTATTTTGACTACATAATCTCCAATGAGCCTTCCCCTGCATAGTCCCCGTTGCTGTCGAAGAGGACAAAGGATTCTCCGGAAAGGGAGAGTGGAATCTTTTCCCCGACCTTGAAATCCAAGGAACCGAAAAGGACTGAAGAGAATACAAAGTCTTTGACTTTCAACCTCAAGGTTGTTTCCATACCTGAAGGAAGGGAGGAAAGGACTTCGCCTTCCAGCTTTCCATTTTTATCCATTGTAACAAACTCAGGCCTGATACCGATGGTTGAATTAGCTCCCACATCAGATAAGCCTCCGTCGACTCTATTGAACTTTATTCTGCCGATAGGAGAAGAGAATACACCGCCTCCTTCGTTGCTGCACTTCAGGAAGTTGATTGTAGGGCTTCCTACGAAGTCGGCTACAAAAGTATTTGCAGGCTTATTGTAGACAGTAAGAGGAGGAGCATACTGCTGGAGTACACCTTTATCAAGAAGACAGATCTTTGTTGCCAATGTCATGGCTTCCAACTGATCGTGGGTTACATATACGAAGGTGGCCCCTGTCTCTCTATGGAGTCTCTTAAGCTCTGTCCTCATTTCCATTCTCAACTTTGCATCCAAGTTTGATAACGGCTCATCCATCAACAAAACCCTTGGATTTGTGGCTAGGGTTCTTGCAATGGCGACTCTCTGCTGCTGACCGCCGGAAAGCTCGGCAGGATATCTTTCGGCAAACTCTTCGATCTTCAAAAGGGCAAGAAGTTCCTTTACCCTCTTGTCTATCTTATCTTTTTCCCACTTCAGGTTCTCAAGACCGAAAGCTATGTTCCTATATACCGTCATATGTGGCCAAAGAGCATAGTTCTGGAACAAGAAGCCTACATCTCTTTTTGATGGAGATACATCTATCATATCCGTGGAAGAGAAAACCTTCTTTCCATCGATTATGATTTCACCCTCTGTCGGAGTCTCAAGACCAGCTATCTGTCTAAGTGTGGTGGTTTTTCCGCACCCCGATGGGCCTAGAAGTGTAATAAAATCTCCATCTTCAATAGTTATTGAAAGGTTATCTACAGCAGTAAATGTACCGCCAAACTTTTTTGTTATGTTTTTCAGTTCAATCTTTGGCATAAATCAACCTCCTATGCCCTTGTCTATTGATGCACCTGTAGCTTTATTGACCCCGAAGTTAACCAAGAGGACAATTATAACAATCATCAAGTTAATACCGTTGGAGTACTGGCTCCATCCCTTTTCGTTATATTGGAAGAGAAGAGTTGTAAGAACCCTGTTCTGTGGAGTGACCAACAATACAAAGAGGGAAAGCTCTCTCATACAGGAAATGAAGGGAAGAAGATATCCTGAAATGAAGGAACTCTTCTGGATTGGAATTACAAGTCTGGCCATACGCTTCGGCCAGCTGACTCCAATGATCTCACCTGCCTCCTCTATCTGATTGGACAACTGGAGCATGGAGTTTATTCCGCTGCGTGAAGCAAAAGGCATATACTTTACAGTTCCGATCAATACAAGAAGGAAGAAAGATCCATAGAGGGCAGGAATAGGTCCTCGACGAGTGCTGAACATAGATAGATATATGACTGAAAAAGCCATACTTGGCATCAGGTATGGGAAGAATGCAAGATTGTCTACAATCTTGGCAAGCTTGGTTCCCCTACCCCTTACAATTCCATATCCTGCAAGGAAGCCCAAGGTGCCTGCAGTAAGGGCACAGACGATGGAAAGCTTAATGGAGTTCCAAAGTGCCTTCCAAAGGTTTGGATTAAGCAATAGCCCTGCCTCGTTGTTTGCAATGGAGTTTTCTTCTGCCGAACCAATCCAGAACTGCAGTGTGAAATTTGATGGCGAATAGTCACCTGGCTTCAGGATCACTGACTCAAGGGCGAAGGAAACCAATGGAAGGATGGAGACCATCAAAATAAGCACTACTGCAATGACACTTATGACATTCCTGGCCTTTTTTAGGTTGATAAGTGAAATATTACTGCTCTTTCCTGTTACTGTAGTGTAGTTCTTTCTTGTTCCGACCATCCTCTGGTTGAAGGCAAGGATGCCTACGCTCAAGAGAATCATGATCATGGCTATACAGTAACCTTGACCTGGGTTTATTCCATTGAGTGTTCTATACAGCTGTGTGGTCAATACCTGATACCTTACAGGAAGGCCCAGGAACTGAGGCACGGCAAAGGAACTCATGGCAGAAGAGAACACAAGAAGGAAAGTTGAAAGAATGGCAGGAAGAATCATAGGAATGGTTATTTTTCTTACGATTCTGTTTCTGCTGGTCTTAAGCATCATTGCAGCCTCTTCCAGATTGGCATCCATATTTCTCAAGACTCCACCTATCATGATATATGCAAAAGGTGCATAGTGGAGACCTGTGACAAGGGCGATTGGGAAGGCTCCATAGGCGAACCAGTTAGGTGGCTCGATACCTGTAAGAGCCTGGAAGGTTCCTGGTACACCTCCTACAACAGAGTTCTTGAAGACATTGTACCAAGCCAAGGCGATTGTCCAGCTAGGCATTATATAAGGAAAGATGAAAAGAGAGGATAGAACCTTCTTCCATCTGATATTTGTCCTGGTAATAAGCCAAGAGAAGACCCCACCAAATAAAAGTGCAACCAAACATGCACCTAGACTTGTAATGAGAGAGTTCAAAAAGGGCTTGTAAAAAACACTTAGCGATGATGGATCGAAGAGCACCTTGAACCAGTGGTTTAAAGTCCAGGAACCTGCAGCCTGTTTGAGACGCATGGACTCAGACACATGGACTGTAAAGGTATCTTTGATCATAGTAAGCATTGGGAAAAGCGTAAGATAACCCAATACTATAAGAAGTACAGACAATATAATGTTGTATGGCTTCTTAATGAATTTATAGAAACGATATAACTGCTTCTTGATCATTTAGGCTCCTAAATCATGTCAGCCCCCAAGATGAGGGCTGACTCTAGGGTGAAGTTTATTTATCAGACGATGCTGGAAATGAATTCTTCAACTTCGGCTCTGTTTTCTGCACACCAAGCAGGATCTTCCCAAACGAGCTGGTTCTTCCAGTCTACGATTGTAAGATCATCTTCTGCGTTGTCGCTGAGGTAATCCACAGGTGAATAGTCTCCAAGGAGATTGAAAGGCTTCCATCCTTCTTCTGTAAATGCGAACTCGATGAAGAGCTTTGCAGCATTTGGAGCCTTTGCATTGCTTGCAACAAATACATATGCAGGGTACATGAAGCCTGAGAATGGTTCCATGCCATAAGCTGGAGCAAGAGCAAGATCCTTACTCTTTGCATTTCTCATCTTGTTGAGTGTGAAGAGACCTGCGATATCTCTGTGCTGTCCCTTTGCACCTACGTTCTCACCGATGGTTGTATCGCTCTTTCCAAGTACACAGCCATTGTTGTAGATAGCCTTGATCCACTCATAACCTGCGTTCTTTGTAGTAAGCTGGATATCTTTTCCATAGTAGCTCTTATAAGCTTCTGCAATCTTTTCAGCCCAGTCTTCTCTTGTGATCATAGTAAAGAAGTTCATGTTGACAGCTTCTGAGAACGGATCCTTGAACTGAAGGGCTCCACTCCACTCCGGTTCTGTAAGCTGCCAGATGTTTGTAAGCTTCTGATCGCCGCCATCTTCATTGTTGTAGATGAATACTTTCGGCATAGCTTCGAATACAAGTGGATCCTCGAATTCAGCGTCGACGATGTGGCCTTCAACGTTTTCTGGAACAAATCTTGTCACATATCCTGTGTAGACAAGTTCAGGAATGACTCTGGAACCATCCTGACAGAAAACTACGTCGGCGGCATCGAGATTTGCAGCAGCTTCTTTTGAAACTTTTTCAATCATCTCTGTATCTTTAAGCTGTGTCACTTCCACAGGAATTCCATATAGAGCTGTAAAAGCATCACCGATTTTTGTCGTGCGGCTAGAATATGTATAGACAGTTAGAGTTCCTTCTGCCTTTGCAGCCTCTACCAGTTCATCATGAGTCATAACCTTCTCTTCGACTTTAGCCTCTGTCTTTTCTGTCTGGCCATTGGCGAAGACAGGAAGAACAAGAAGAGAAAGAAGTACCATAACTGTAATAAATCTAACAGTTTTCATTGTTGTATCCTCCCATACATTAGGTTTTAAACCTATAGATTAGTCTCCTTTCATAATCGGCAGATGTCAACAAAAAATTAAGAGTACCACTGAAGTTCTTTCGTATATTATTCAATATTTCACTTGTTTTACTGCAAAAATAGTTAATAATATGAGAATAGTAATGAATTAATTTACAAAATGAGCATAACATGGAAAAAAAGCAGAAAACTTCTAGATTTCGAATCATAGTTGAAGAAATACTTCCCTCTCTTGGAACACAAGAAGGAAAGATTGCAAGATGGATGTTGGAAAATGAGAAACAACTCGTGGATACCCCCATTAAAGATATTTCTTACATCTGTGGTGTAAGCCAGCCATCTGTAGTCAGACTTTGTAAGAAACTTGGATGCAATGGAATAAAAGATTTGAAGATTCTTGTTGACGGTATGCAATATGATAACGAGAAATCTATACCCTGCACCTTTGATGATAGCTCAAAAGAAATCTTCAATAAGGTTTTCTCATCCAGTATAGAGAGTATTGAAAGAACCTTCTCTTTTGTCTCATGGGAAGAGATTGATTCTCTTTCTGATATGATTATCTCAGCTTCAACCATCTCTGTCTTTGGTATCGGAGGCTCATCCCTGGCAGCAAGATATCTTTCAGAAGAATTAATAAGACTAGGATTTAAATCCATGTGTTTTACAGATCCCTTCTCTATCTCCTCTTCCGCCTCAACATTCTCTTTGGGTGACTTATTGATCTTTGTATCCAGACAAGGTGAGACAAAGGAGCTGGTTGATAAAGCACAAAAGGCAAAGGATACAGGAGGCTCTATAGCCCTTATTACAACATCTGATGTATCAACACTATACTCTCTTTCCGATATGGCGTTATTGGTTTCTGAGAACCAATATCTATTAGATGACAGAAACTCTTTCTCCAGACTCGGAGAATTGGCTTTAATTGAAGCCTTATACATTATGTGTGCCAAAAAATTAGGAGAGAAGAACCCCGATTTCAGAGAAAACTATTTTGGTCTGACAAACTATAAGAAGGAGATATTCTAATGTATACAGATATTAAGACAATACTAACTAATGCCGCACAAAACAATTATGCAGTCCTTGCAACCAGCCCAATCAACTTGGAATCTGCAAGAGGCATGGTTAGGGCGGCAGAGGAGAAAAAAGCACCTATCATCTTTCTGCTGGGCCAGAACATGATGAGGCAGCATGCAAAGGCGGAGTTGATCATTCCAATGATAAAGACCCTTGCAGAGTATTCAACTGTGCCCATTGCCACATGTCTCGATCATGGAAATGATCCTGAAAGACTTTTATATGCTTTCCGAAATGGTTTTTCATCAATAATGTTCGATGGCTCCCTTCTCTCCTTTGAAGAAAATATCAAAGAAACAAAAAAGATTGCCTCTATCTGCCACCAATTTGGAATGGGAATAGAAGGTGAACTTGGACACGTCGGTATTGCTGCCAATGGGGATGAGAAGGATGAATCCATCTACACAGATCCCCTTGATGCCCAGCGCTTTGCCAAGGAAACAGGCGTGGAC
>JALFRH010000024.1 GCA_022785155.1 Spirochaetales bacterium | reverse complement strand
CCTTGCAAGCTTGCTGAGAACGAAAGTTCTGTAGGCATCGGCTTCCACTGCTGTTGGCTCTTGGCCTCCGATCTTATTCTTGAAGACTCTGTCCACATCCTCTTCGCTCCAGAAAGTACTTGGACATGTCATAAGGGCGTGGTCAGATGCCTTACATCCCATTTCAACAAAGAAATCAAGTCTCTTTTCAAGTGCATCTACAACATCTCCCACACTCTTGATTTCCATATCTGCACTCTTTCCAAGTTTCTCGATATAAGAAGCGAAATCAGGCTTGTCGATGTTGAGGGCCTTGTCCGGGCGATAGGATGGGATGACTTTTGCAGGGCATTTTCCTTCATCTCTGATTACTTTGTGCCACTTGAGGTCATCTGCAGGATCATCTGTAGTTCCCACTGCATATACGTTGAACTTCTTCATGATTCCCCAGACTGTAAGATCTGGATCTTCGCTGAACTTTTTGTTTGCTTCTTCATAGATCTTTTTGGCATTCTTTCTATTCAGTATATCATTGATTCCGAAGTATCTCTGAAGTTCCAGATGTGTCCAATGGTAGAGAGGGTTTCCAATGAGATTTTCCATTGTCTCGGCCCAAGCTGTGAACTTTGACCATGCATCGGCGTTTCCAGTGATTCTTTCTTCTGGGAAGCCACAGGTCCTTATCTGTCTCCACTTATAGTGGTCTCCACCAAGCCATGCGTCTGTAATAGTTGTAAATCTGACATTTTTTGCAATCTGCTCAGGGATAAGGTGGCAGTGATAGTCGAAGATAGGCATCTTCTCTGCGTAATCGTGATATAGAGTTTTCGCTGTTTCTGTTTCCAGAAGGAAATCCTTGTCCATAAAGTTTTTCATTGTTGTTACTCCTTGGCGTAAAATGCCGTTACTTATAGGATTACACCACCTTTAAAATATGTCTATATGAAAAGAACGGCTGATATTTCAGTTTTTCCGAACTTTGTATAAGGAGAAAACATTTTGCGTTGGTGTAACACTTGGGGTTATTATAGAACAAGAGGGGAGCTTCATGTCACGAAAAACTGGATTTATTCTAGCAAACCTGCATCAGGGTACAGGTGTTCAAGTGTGGGAGTACATAAACCAGGATTCTCTTTTGCCTGGAGACAGTTCTATCTTTGTTTTCCCAGGAGGAAGACTGGGATATAAAAAGGCTGATGAATATCTAAGAAATTCCATATATCGCTTTGCCATTCCTGAGAATATCGACGGTGCTGTGGTATGGGGAAGTACTCTGGCAGGTACAGCCACATGGAAAGAAGCAGAATCCTTTGTCCAGATGCTGTCAAAGACTATGCCCGTAATATCCATGGGAATCGAAGTCGAAGGTGTTCCCTCCGTCAACTTCGATGCCTATTCCGGTACTTATCGTATGGTGGAGCATATGATAAAAAGACATGGAGCCAGGAAAATCGCCTTCCTGAGGGGGCCTGAGAACCATGAATCCGCCCAGGATAGATTTCAGGCTTATCTTGATGCCCTTCGTGACAACTCGATTGCCTTCAATCCTAAACTTGTCTCGTCCCCTACAGCTTGGGGGGAAGGTGAGGCTGCCATAAAGGAGATTGTAGAGAAGAACGGCATGGTTCCTTCCAAGGACTTTTCAGCCCTTGTATGCCCCTCGGACCTTATGAACAGGATGGCCACCATATATCTGGAGGAGAAGGGGTACTATGTTCCTGATGATGTGGCTACAGCAGGCTTCAATGATTCCCCTGAGGCCTATTTGTCTTATGTTGAATCCACAACTGTAAGAATACCTTTCAAGGAAATGGTGGAGACTTCCTTTTCCTTGATTGAAGACATGGAAAAAGACAGGGATGGAATCTTCCCCAATATATCTCTTCCCTCCATTCCTCTTTATAGAAGATCCTGTGGGTGCGAGGATCCCTTCGGCTCTGCTGAAAAAGCCCAGAAGACCATAAAGACCTGGGAAGACTACGAGACTTGGATCTTTAATCGCCTGACAGACAAAGAAGCTGCAAAGGTCGTCATGTATTTATTGAAGGATATGTTCATGGAAAAGATTCCGGTGGATTCGACCAATCGGAGACACTATGAAGAGCTTTGTTGGAGATATCTCAAACATGGTGGAACCATGAAGCTCTTTTTCGCCATTGTGAAATGGGCCCATATCCTGATGGATGTCAGCGAGCTTTCACTGGAAGAGATGACTCTTCTCCATGACATACTTATGGAGCAGGCTGCAAGAGTATCCGCCGCAAAAAATATATCCTCATCTTTAAAAAACAAAGTATTCAACGCCCTGGGCGCAGACTTGCTCAAGGTTCTGTCCTTCAGGGATTTGGGATCGACCCTTTCCAAGAGAGTCCCGGAGCTAGGTATTTCAAAGGCCTTCATCTTTCTAAGCGATATGGAGGGAGGAAACAGACTGGTCACTGGATTCTCCGAAGGAAAGATTTGGGATGAAAGCCAGCTCTTCGATTCAAATAAGCTTTATCCTGAAGATATGGAGAACGAATTTGAAAGGGGAGTATATATTGTTCTTCCCCTCTTCTACGACTCCTCTGTAATGGGATATATGATAGTAAAGAATGATTCCTGTTCTTCAGAGATGGTGGAGAATATAAGAATAAACACATCTGCCACACTACAGGCTATTTCCCTCTATAAAATAGCCTGCATAAAGAGCCAGAAGGCAGAGGAGGCGGAGAAACAGTCATCCCAATTCTACGCAACGTTGGCAGAGAATCTCCGAGAGCCTCTAAGTGCCATCAAGGCCATGGCTGACTGCGGGGATTTGGACGAAAAGATACTTTTGGCCCTATCGACGAAGGCCGAGCATATTCTTCAGCTCTCCCTTTCAGACAAAGGGGAACTGAGCATAGATATGCGCACCACTCCAAGCTCTTTCCTCTTAAGGGAAATCGAGGATAGGGGAATATCAGTATCCTCTCCATCTCTTCTCCCTGCCCTGAATCTGGATATGGGAAAGATATGTGAGATACTTGATTATCTGACATCTGAAGCAAGGGTTGCAGGAGATTCCTTGAACATGAAGATATTCCTTGAGGAAAAGGCCTTCGTCTTAAGGACATATGGAAATATCTTCGATGTTTCAGCCATATCCTACGAAGGACCTTCCATGCTTTTGTGTGAGAAGATCATGGTGCTTCATGGAGGAACCTTCCGTTTTGGAAAGGGGGAACTGGATATCGTTCTGCCATTTCCATCCATTTCAGGTCTTCCTTCTTCCTCCAACGGAGACAAAGGCATTCTCTTCATTTCATCTGACAATGACATAAATCCTAAGGATTATGGCTTTGAAAAGATTTCTTGGATGAAGTATGAGGATGTGGTTCAGAAAATAGGTGATATTCCTTCATATTCTGCAATAGCTTGGAATACCGAAGATGAATCCAAGTCCTCCAACGTGGCTTTGACAGTCCTCAGAAACCATAAAGAGACCAAGGATATGCCTTTCCTCTGTTACGGAAGCAAGGAAAGCAGCTCTTCTTTGAATACCACTGTAGAGGGGGCTCTGTTACATAATGACAGGGCTATATTCTATTCCTTCGGTAAGTTCCCGAAGACTTTGGAAAAACTTAAGGATTTCGGAACCATTCTTGAAATCAAGGATCCTTCTGAATTGGATGAATCCAAGTCTGCGGCTCTGTTTATCATCCAGAAGATAGATCCTCTTGTGGTGGAATCCATCAGAAGAAAGAGAAAGTTCTCAAAGACACCTATTCTTGTGGTGAAGGATAAGTTTTCCAGGGACGACGCGGAAAAGCTTAGTCCATTTCCTGAAGTATTGATGGTCAATACCTCCATAACGGAGAGTGAAGACTTCATTACAAGGGTCGTTTCCTTAATAGGAGGAGATGAGCTTCTGCCTCCTTTGACATCCGTATTGGTCAAGAGAGCCATAGCCTATCTCAACGAATATGCAACTCATTCCGTATCAAGATGGCAGATTGCGGCCTCCGTCAACATAAGCGAAGACTATCTTACAAGAATATTCAGAAAGGAAGTCGGGCTATCTCCTTGGGACTATCTCAATAGATTCAGGATCCAGATAGCGTCAAAGCTGCTGCTTGAGACGGGCGCCTCCATAAGTGAGATAGCTTCTATGACCGGTTTCCAGGATCAGGCATACTTCTGCAGGGTCTTCAGAAAGGTGAAGGGCTTCCCTCCAGGAAACATCAGAAGCAGGAATAGAATATGAAATATCTTTTTCTAAAAAATAATTCTGCACTATAGCCCGATAATTGCTTATGAATCTGTTCTACTTTATAATCTTGTTGTCTGAGTAACAGACTCCGGATTATTTCGGATAACTTTATTTCGGAGGAAATAGATGAACAGAATCAAGAGAATTGCACTGGTCATGGTTATTGCCTTTGTCGGTCTGACAATGGTCTTCGCCCAGGGTGCCGCTGAAGCCCTTGAAGCACAGAAAGACATCGTTGTCCTTTATACAAACGATGTTCATTGCGCCATCGACAACAATATCGGCTATGCTGGACTTGCCACCTACAAGGCTGAGATGGAAAAAGACAACTTTGTTGTTCTTGTAGATGCCGGTGATGCTATCCAGGGTGATACAATCGGTACCGTAAGTAAGGGAGAGTACTTGGTGGATATCATGAACGAAGTCGGATATGACTTCTGTGTTCTTGGAAACCATGAATTCGACTATGGAACAGACGTACTTTCTTCACTGTTGGAGAAGGCTGAAGCCCAGTATTTGAATGCAACTATCACTTACACAGGAAACGGAAAAAACCTTCTTGCGAAAACAGTTCCATATGCTATCGAGAGATATGGCTTTTTGGACGTTGCATTCATCGGTGTATCTACTCCTGAATCAATCACCAAGTCCACTCCAAGATACTTCATGGAAGGCGATGAATTTGTCTATGATTTTGCTGCTGGCGAAGATCTTTACAAGACAGTCCAGAGCGTAGTCGACGAAGTGAGGGAAAAGGGTGCTGACTTTGTAGTCGTCATTTCCCACCTTGGTGTTGAAGAAGGAAGTGAACCAAACAGAGCTACAGACCTTATTGCAAACACAACAGGAATCGATGCTCTCATCGATGGTCACTCCCATACAACAGCTCCATTCGAGCTTATTGCGGATAAGAGTGGAAAGAGGGTCGTATATACTCAGACAGGAACAAAGCTTAACGCCATCGGTAAGCTTACAATCACCAAGGATGGCTCCATCAAGGCTGAGCTGATAAGTGAAGCGGAGAAGGATCCTGAAGTTACAGCTTTCATTGACAACCTTAAGAGCGAATATGAATCACTGGTAAATACAGTAGTCGCCCACACAGCCGTCGAACTCTCCATTACAGATGAAAACGGTGTAAGAGCTGTCAGAAACAGGGAAACAGCAATCGGCGACCTCTGTGCAGATGCTTACAGAGCTGTTGCAGATACAGACATCGCCTTCGTAAACGGTGGTGGTATCCGCGCAACAATCAAGAAGGGCGATATTACAACTGCAAACATGATCAGTGTCCATCCATATGGCAACTATCTCTGCTCCTGCTATGCAACAGGTGCGGAAATCCTTGATGCCCTTGAGCACAGCGTAGCAAATACTCAGGCTGTAGCAGCTCAGGACGGAAAGGCTGTGGGAGAAAGCGGCGGATTCCTTCAGGTATCTGGCCTCAAGTTCACAATCGACACATCCATCCCATCTTCTGTAAAGAAGGATGACAAGGGACTTTTCGTCGATGTCGAAGGTGAGAGAAAGGTCAAGGATGTCTTCGTTGAAAAGAATGGCGAATGGCAGCCAATCGATCCAGAGGCAACATATACAGTTGCATGCCACAACTATATGCTCCAGGATATGGGCGACGGATACACAATGTTCGCAGACAACCAGTATATCCTTGACAACGTAATGTTGGATAACCAGGTCATCATCACTTATATCTGTGACTTCCTTGGCGGAAACGTCGGCGAAGAATACAGTGCACCTCAGGGAAGAATTACAATCATCTGATTGCG
>JALFRH010000018.1 GCA_022785155.1 Spirochaetales bacterium | reverse complement strand
AGATGAAATAGATGCTCTGAGGGTAAAGAGGACAGAAGAGATAAAGAGGCTCATGTATGTCGCTATTACTAGAGCAAAAGAGAACTTGTGTCTCATCTTTGAAAAAAAAGATCCATTTAAGTGGATGACCAATATATCTCTACAACCAAGTATCAGATATGATGGGGAAAAGTCTTTCGATTTCTTTAGCACCGAAGACGAGTTTTCTATTATTACTCCTCCTCTTGTTGGAGAGAGAATATCTGGTGAAAAAGATAATCTTATTCTAATAGAGAGTGGAGTAAAGAAAGAATATGAGAAGAAGAACCTTCAGCCTAGCTCTATTCCTCCTTTAAAGGATGTAAGTGTCTCTATGGAGAAGGATTTCTCCTCACGTATCCAAGTATTGTCAAATGCAGATTATGATCTCATCGGTACTGCCATTCACGATGTATTCTGTGTCTTGGAAAAGAAAAAAGATATTGAGTTTATATCATCGATCATCGCGTCCCATGGTTTTTCAAAAGAGATACCAGATTCCAGCCAAGTATTAAGAGCCTGGAATAATCTGGAAGAGTATCTAAAGGAAAAATATGGGGAAAAATATAACACTCTCCACGAATGCCCCTTCACATACGAAGAAGACGGATTTGAAGTAAACGGAAGCATCGACCTGGTGTGGGAGACAAAAGGGGGGGTTGTCTTGATCGATTACAAGACTTTTCCTGGAAAAAAGAACTCTGTTCTGGATCCAAATGACCCCCATTATGCAGGCTTATACAGTGGTCAGTTTTCTGCATATAAGAAGGCTTTGGAGAAAGCAGGGAAAAAAGTGATGGCTTCCTTTGTCTATTATCCTGTTGCTGGATGTATTGTAAGAATGGAGTGGTAAAAAAGGGGAGATGCTTCTTGTTGGACTCAATGACCAAGGAACATAAGCATACTATACGTTTTCCTGGTTTTTTCAACTTTATCAAGTAAACTCTCCATTTCTGTAATATGATGATAAAAAAGGATGGTTTATGAGAGAGTTTTCAGGTTTTCAGAAAGGAGTAAACCTTGGAGGTTGGATAAGTCAGTTCTCCAAATATGATGAAAAGCATTTTGATTCGTTTATTACAGAGAAAGATATAGAGTTTATATCCTCCCTTGGGTTTGATCATGTCAGGGTTCCTGTGGATTATATTGTCCTTACCGATGATGAAGGACGAATAAAGGAAAGCGGTTTCAGATACTTGGAGAATTGTAGGGCCTGGTGTGAAAAATATGGGTTGGGGATGTTGATAGACCTACATGAGTGTTATGGTTATTCCTTCGATCCTTTGAAGAAGGATATGGATAGAAAGGCCTTCTTCTATAGCGAAAAGCTTCAGGAAAGATTCTTTGACCTGTGGAGAGAGATAGCCAAGCGCTTTAATAAGTATCAAGAGACAGTGGCCTTTGAGCCACTTAATGAAGTAGTGCTGCCTGAAGTGGTGGACGCTTGGAATTGTGTATGCAGTAAGTATATATCCATGATAAGGGAAATATGCCCTCGGACTTGGATAGTAATAGGAGGAGTCAACTATAATAATGTCCTCTCCGTCCCATATATTTCTGTTCCTTTGGATGAGAGAATTGTCTATAACTTCCATTGCTACGAGCCTATGGTGTTTACTCATCAAGGAGCATATTGGGTGGAAGGAATGCCCCTTGATTTCAGAATCGAGTACCCCAAGACACTTGAAGAGTATAGAGCGATAAGTAAAGATCTGTCTCCGACTTTGGCAGGAGCTGTCTTCGATCCATCCATAGGGGAAATAGGAGTAGACTTCTTTGTGGATATCTTTACTCCTGCACTAGAGAAGGCTGAGAAAGATAATGTTCCCCTCTACTGTGGGGAGTATGGTGTGATAGATAAGGCTGAAGGCGAGTATAAGATCAAGTGGCTGAGGGATATCCACACTGCACTTAGGAAGTTTGGAATAGGAAGAGCTCTTTGGAACTATAAAGAGAAAGACTTCGGCTTTGTGGATGATAGCTTTTCCTCCATCAGAGAGAGGTTTATAGAAATACTGTAGCCAGGATACTTGGATAGGGCATATATTCTCTCTAAAGACTCCAGTTGTTTTGGGGTCTTTTTTTCTTGCGGATTTTGTGTTCTTGTAACAATATTATTATGAACACGTTCATAAAAGGATTGATATGCCCAAGATTATCATAAACGCAAGGGAAGCGATACTGAAGGAAGCCAAAAGACAGCTGTTGGAGAATGGATACAGCGCCACAACCATACGTTCTGTGGCAAAGGCAACCGGTATAGCTACAGGTACTGTGTACAATTACTTTCCTTCAAAGGATATGTTGCTCGCTTCTTTTATGATGGAAGACTGGAAAGAGGAACTTTCCTCAGTTACCTACAATAGCGGTGACAAAAGAGAAATCATTCAGGGAATATACAATGCAATCATTTCCTTCTCAAATAAATATGAGAACCTATTTAAGGATAAGGAAGCCCTTACGGCTTTCAACAGCTCACTGGGAGATAAGCATCCTATCCTTGTTTCCCAGCTGGCATCATTGGTGATGGATGCCATAGCTGACAAAGATGACAAAGAGTTCATTTCTTCCTTCATCGCTGAATCTCTTCTGTCTTATGCAATGAGAGGAACTGATTTTGATCGAATATATGGAATAATCGAAAAACTGTTATAAGGAGAAATATCATGAGCAGCTTCGAGAACTTGAGGGTTGTAGACAACTTCTATCAGACATCACTTTTTTTCCCCATGCCTACAGTGATCATCAGCACTTTGTGTCCCGATGGAACCACCACTTTGGGCCCTTATTCTTTGGTCCAGCCATATTACGTGGCGGGAAAGGACTACTACGCCATGCTTCTCAGCTGCCGAAACTCATCGAATACTGCACAGAATATTCTTGCAAATGGAAAATGTGCACTCAATTTCATCGATGATAAGCCCTCTACATTCAAGGAAGCCGTACAGCTTTCCTGGCCGGGAGATAAGCCTGAAGAGAAGATGCCGAAGTGCAATTTCCGTCTTGAAAAGGGAATATGCGAAGAGCAGAACCCGGAAGAGAAGAGGCCCTTGGTTCTATCTGATGCAATTGAAGTCATAGAGTGTACATGGATGAGGAATCTTGATGGGGCGGAGAAGGATATGCCGGGATTAATTGATGGGTACGAAGGCCCATACCATGACTTCAATGGAATAACAAGTAAGTTTGGTGCCCACTTTATTCTTCGTGTAGACAGAATCCTTATGAAGAAGAAGTATAGGGATGCAATCATCAATGGAGTCAAGGCAAAGGATTTTCCTCCTCTTCCTGTGGATTATGGATACCGTGACAGTAAAAACTTCTGGTTCCACAGGAAGCGAAGAATGAGGGCGGAGCTTCTTCCTATGAGGAAGACAAGCCTTGAATCCGTCAGATATGCTGCAAACAGGGCTGACGATACCGTCAAGTTTACCGACGAAGCTTTGGAAACAATTCTAAATGTACCCAGGGTATTTTTGTCCTTGGTGCTTAAAGGATGTGTAGATTGGGCCAAGGAAAATGGTGTGACCCTCATTACTGCTGAGCATATGAAGATCATCAACGACAAACGAAGTAAGGAAAAGAAGAAATAAGGGGGAGAATGATACCTTGTGTCTGTAGGGATGCCTATGTTGTCGGGGGTATGCCATTCTGTTTTTCCATCTTTCTCATACGAAAGCGTATGATGAATGCCAAAGATACAGAGGAAAAAAAGAGAGGAGGAGAAATCACTATTCTCCTCCCGCATTTTCTATGACAAAAATAGCTTTAATAAAAAGAGATAAGGATTCCCTTAGAATATATACATGGACACTACGGCTCAAAGACCTTGCTGATACTTTGGTAGTGGAGGAACTCTCCCTTTGCAGCAATACTCTTTATTTCTTCCAAAGAGGCGAACTTTCCTCCCATGGTCTCTTCCTTCTGGAGTGTAAGATCCTTTTCCTCTGCATCCAGGTCGAAGCGATATATATCTACAATATAGTTCTGTCCCTTGTTTTCCCTATGGTAGCAGAATTGATAACCACCCTTTGCCTTTGAGACATCAAGCCCCGTCTCTTCCTTTACTTCCCTTATGACAGCTTCCAGTGAACTCTCTCCTGCTTTGACAGCTCCGCCGGGAATCTCCCACCAGCCGGGAGCCCATTCTTTGGTCATTACACGTTGGGTGATGAGGAATTTGCCGTCAGACCTTCTGATGACTCCCAGCACAGAGATGTAGTAGTCTCCTTCCTTCATATGCCAGTCATTTCTCTTCATAATGCGGCCGGTTTTGTTTTTGTCTATATCGTATATATCCCAGTATTCCTGCATTTCTATTTCCTTTGAGTATACATCATACAACGAAAGGCAAAAAGTGAGGGGGATTTTGGTGAATTTCCTTTTATAAAAGAAAGGTGAAACTATTATGGATTATATTTACTTTAGTGCAATAAAGTGCTAAAGTGGCAGCAACAATGATAAAGAGGAGCGTTATAAATGGAAAAATTGGACCCGAAGATGGCTGATCAGTTCTACTCTGCAATCCTATCTCTGGAAACAAAGGATGAGTGCAGGGCCTTCTTTGATGATATATGCACCATAAAGGAGCTGCAGGATCTGATGCAGAGACTTCAGGTCGCCCTTATGCTTTCAAAGGGAATGAACTATCAGGAGATATCAAATAGTACCAGCGTCTCCAGTGCAACCATATCCAGAGTCAACAGATGCCTCAACTATGGGGAAGGCGGATATGTAACTGTCTTGGAAAGGATGGAAAAGAATGAGTGATAATCCAATGGTTCCGAAAGGTGAGGAAAGGATTGTACAGGCCTTGAGGGCTCTTTATTCCTCCTACGGATATGCCAAATATAAAATGAACCGTTTTGAGGAATATGACCTCTATGCAAGAAACAAGGATTTCCTTGTGTCTGGAAACATCATCACATTTACAGACACCGACGGCTCTCTTATGGCCCTTAAGCCGGATGTGACCCTTTCCATAGTCAAGGGCTTCAGAGAGGAGAGCCAATGCGTATCCAGGGTAGCCTATGACGAGAAAGTCTATAGGGTTTCCTCAGCTTCCTCTACCTTCAGGGAAATAACCCAGGTAGGACTGGAGTGCCTTGGAGACATTGGGAACGTCCAGCTGGGGGAAGTTGCCCTTCTTGCACAGAAGAGCCTGAAGCTTATTTCTGAAAGAAGCATGCTTGCCATATCCCATATGGATATAACGGAAGCCTTCCTTCTGGACATTTCATCCTTGAAGGCCAGAAAGGAGGCTCTTTCATATTTGGAAAAGAGAAATATATCCGCCATGGATAAACTGGTTTCTGATTATCCTGAATGCTCTGAAGCCATCATGAAGCTGGGCTCCTTGATGAAGCTCAATGGAAGCAATAAAGAAACTCTATCCAGCCTTAGGGCCATGGGGGCGGAGGAGAAGGCTGTAGAGGAATTGGAAGAGATAGTCTCCATACTGGATGAGGAAAAGGTCCGCATCGACTTCTCCGTGCTTGGAGGAATGAACTACTACAACGGTATAACTTTCAGGGGATATATATACGGAGTGCCTGGACCTGTGGTCAGTGGAGGCCAGTACGATAGGCTTATGGCAAGAATGGGAAAGAAAGCCAAGGCCATAGGCTTTGCCGTATACCTGGATTCTCTGGAGAAACTCTTGGAGGAGACAGAGGAATATGATGTGGATGTGGCTTTGGTCTACTCAGAAGATTGCTCCATGCTGGATGTAATAAAGACAGCTGAAGAAATAAGAGAAAGTGGCAGAAGCGTATCCACAATGAAGAAGCTTCCGCAGAAATTGAAGAGCAGGGAAACCGTTTTCCTGAAGGGAGGAGAGAATGCTTAATGTTGCACTTCCTAAGGGAAGACTGGGAGAGAAGGTATACTCTATGTTCGCTTCTGCGGGCTTTGAGTGCCCTGAGGCTCTGGGAGACTCAAGAAAGCTGATATTCGTCAATGAAGAAAAGGGTGTCAGCTACTTCTGGGTCAAGCCCAGCGATGTCTCTGTATATGTGGAGCGGGGTTCGGCGGATATCGGCGTAGTAGGAAAGGACATCATTGATGAATATAAGCCAGACGTATATGAAATCTTGGACCTGAAAATGGGAAAGTGCCGCATGTGTGTAGCGGCCAGGAAGGGGTATAGGGATAATCCTGGAAGAACCATAAGGGTCGCCACCAAGTTCAGTAATATCGCCAGAAGCTACTATTCATCCATTGGCCGGGACATAGATATCATCCACCTCAATGGATCCATAGAACTGGCTCCAGTATTGGGGATGTCTGATGTAATAGTGGATATTGTGGAGACAGGAACCACATTGAAGGAAAACGGCCTGGAGGTCATAGAGACCATAATGCCCATTTCTGCAAGGGTCATAGTCAATAAGGCCGCCTTCGAATTCAAGAAAAAGGACATTATAAAGGTCCTGGATAGTCTCATGGAGCAGACTAAGGAGAATGGATAATGATCAGGATAATGAAATATGGAGTTGAGAGGGAGGATGAAATCTTCTCACGCTCATCATCCTCCAAGGATGTATCCGGTGTAGTTTCCCAGATACTCAAGGAAGTGCAGGAAAGAGGAGACAAGGCCCTTATAGAGTATACTGCAAAGCTTGACGGCGCTCTTATAGATACCATTGAGGTTCCAAGAAAAGAGATTGAAGAGGCTGCAGCATCCATGGACGGCGAGTTTATGAGAGTTCTGGAAAAGGCTGCGGAAAATATAAGAAAGTATCACAAACGACAGGTGAGAAACAGTTTTGTCATGACGGAGGAGAATGGAGTCGTACTGGGACAGAAGATCGTTCCTGTGGCTGTGGCGGGGATATATGTTCCCGGTGGTACGGCAGCCTATCCTTCGACTGTACTTATGGATACAATCCCCGCTAAGATTGCAGGCTGCAAAAGCGTTGTAATGGTATCTCCTCCAGGAAAGGACGGAAAAATAAATCCTGCGGTGTTGGCTGCCGCCTGTGTAGCAGGAGTAGACAGAGTATTCCGTGTCGGAGGCGCCCAGGCCATAGCAGCTCTGGCCTATGGAACGGAAACTGTTCCCAAGGCGGACAAGATAGTCGGGCCTGGAAATATATATGTGGCGGAAGCCAAGAAGGAAGTGTCTGGAATAGTATCCATAGATATGATTGCAGGACCCAGCGAAATTCTGATCATTGCAGACGGCAAATCCGACGCGAGGACAGTTGCAGCAGATATGCTCAGTCAAGCTGAGCATGACAGAAATGCTTCTGCTGTGCTGATAACGGATAGCCAGGATCTGGCTGAAAAGGTCAGAGCCGAGCTGGAGGAGCAGCTTCCTCTTCTTCCCCGATACGATATCGCCCGCGCTTCCATTGATACCAACGGAAAGATAATCATTGTCGATTCCATATCTTCAGCCATTGAAGTAAGCGACAGAATCGCTCCTGAACATCTGGAAGTCTGTGTAGATAATCCCTTCGATTACCTGGACAAAATCCATAATGCAGGATCTGTATTCTTGGGAAGAAACTGCCCTGAGGCTCTTGGAGATTATCTGGCAGGGCCTAACCATACTCTGCCCACCAGCGGAACGGCACGATTCTCCAGCCCTCTATCTGTAGATGACTTTGTGAAAAAGTATCAGTTTACATATTACACGGCTTCGGCATTAAGCATAGTCGCCTCCGATGTGGCCCTTTTTGCCAGAAAGGAAGGACTGGAGGCCCATGCCAGAAGTGCCCTTGTAAGGAAAGGAGAGGGAAAATGAGCAGATTCTTTTCAAGTAAATATAGTGCTCTGGAGCCCTATGTCCCCGGAGAGCAGCCGTCTTGTATGTCAGAGTATGTGAAGCTTAATACAAATGAGTCTCCATTTCCACCATCAAAAAAGGCTATGGATTATGCTCTAAATAACACCAGAGCCCTGAATCTCTATAGCGATCCCGACAGCGTGGAGCTTTCAAAGGCAATTGCCGATACCTATAATGTGAAAAGAAATATGGTTCTCGCCACCAATGGCTCGGATGAGATTCTGAACTTTGCCTTCATGGCCTTTACAGACAGCTCGAATCCGGCTCTTTTTGCCGACATCACCTACGGCTTCTATCCGGTCTTCGCTTCCCTTAACGGCTCCAGGACTGAAATCATTCCTCTGAGAGAAGACTTCACAATTGCTGTGGATGATTATATAGACCGTAAGGGCACAGTATTTATTGCCAATCCCAATGCCCCCACAGGAATCGCACTGCCTGTTTCGGAGATAGAGAGACTGGTGGCAAGTAATCCGGATCGTGTAGTCGTAATAGACGAAGCCTATGTGGATTTCGGAGGAGAAAGCGCTGTGGGTCTGGTGAAGAAGTATGATAATATCCTTATCTGCCAGACCTTCTCCAAAAGCAGGAGTTTTGCAGGAGGAAGACTGGGGTACGGAATCGGAAGCGAAGCCTTGATTTCCGACCTCAATACAGTCAAGTATTCCACTAATCCCTATAACATAAACTCCATGACTTCCTCCATGGGCATAGGAATACTTAGGGATGCTTCATATACAGAAGCCAACTGCAGAACCATTATGGAAAACAGGGAGTATACAGTAAAGGCCCTGGAGAAAATGGGCTTCAGGGTTCTTCCTTCCAGTGCAAACTTCATCTTTGTTTCCTCTGACAAGATTGAAGGAGGAGAATACTACAGAAAGCTTAAGGAAAAAAGAATTCTGGTAAGACATTTCCAGAAGCCACGTATTTCTTCCTGGTGCAGGGTTTCAATAGGAAGAAGGGACCAGATGGAAGCCTTTCTTAAGGCTACGGAAGAGATACTGAAGGAGAGTGTATGAGAAAAGCTGAAATAGTAAGAAAGACAGGAGAGACGGATATCACTCTATCTCTGGATATCGACGGTAAGGGAGAGAGCGAAATCTCTTCGGGAGTAGGATTTCTTGACCATATGCTTACCCTGTTTTCCCGCCACGGAAGATTCGATCTTACTTTGAAGTGCATAGGAGATACCTATGTGGATGACCACCACAGCACTGAAGATATTGCCATCGCCCTAGGCTCTGCCTTCAGAAAGGCCCTTGGGGACAAAAGGGGAATAAGGCGCTATGGAGATATCATCCTTCCTATGGATGAAGCCCTGATACTTGCCAGTGTCGATATTTCAGGAAGAAGCTATCTTAGGTTCACTTCCGATTTCCAGACAGAGAAAATAGGAACTTTTGACGTAGTACTTCTGGAGGATTTCTTCACTTCCTTTTCTGAGAATGCTGGAATTACCCTCCATATCAGACAGTTGGATGGAAGGAATTCCCACCATATTGCCGAAGCTATGTTCAAGGCTGTGGCAAGGGCAATGAGGAAGGCTGTGGAAATCGATGAAAAGGCTAAGGATGAGATTCCATCCACCAAAGGAGTTCTTTGATGACGGCAATAATCGACTATGGAGTGGGGAATCTCTTCTCACTCCAATGCTCCCTCTCTTCCATAGGGGAGGAAGTGGTGGTCACTGATGACGAAAGAATACTTGAGAAGGCGGATCGTCTGGTTCTTCCCGGGGTCGGAGCCTTTCGGGATGCCCGTGAGGCCTTGGTGGGAAGCGGCCTGGAGGACAAGATTCTTTCCCTTGTGGAAAAGGGAAAGCCCATTATGGGGATATGCCTTGGAATGCAGCTTCTCTTTGAGAGGGATTATGAAGATGGAGTCTATGAAGGCTTGAAGCTTATTCCAGGGGAAGTCAGGGCTATTGGAGAAGTCATTCCCAACGGTCTCAAGATACCACACATTGGCTGGAACAGACTTGAATTCAGGAAGGAATCAAGACTTTTCAAGTATATTCATGAAGGCGACTATGTATATTTTGTCCACTCATACCATGGTGTCGGGTGTGATGAATACACAACAGCTGTCACTGAGTACGGCGCTCCCCTTACAGCCAGCGTAGAAAAGGACAATGTCTTCGGATGCCAGTTCCATCCGGAGAAGAGCGGAGATGTAGGTCTATCTATTTTGAGGGCCTTTGTGGAGATTTGATATGGTTCTATTTCCTGCAATCGATATACTCTCTGGAAAGGCCGTAAGGCTTTATAAGGGTGACTACAACGCTGTAACTGTTTACAGCGAAAGACCTTGGGAGTTTGCAGAGGATTTTGTGGACAAGGGATGCTCAGCCATCCATATAGTTGACCTTGACGGAGCAAAAAGCGGAGAGACAGTAAATATAGACACTGTAAAGAGAATTGCTGCCGTCAAAGGTCTATATAGTGAAATCGGGGGAGGAATCAGGAATATGGAAACCGTCTCCAGATATCTGGAGGCAGGAGTTGACAGGGTGATACTGGGGACTGCGGCCTTTAAAGATCCCTCGTTTTTGAAAAATGCCCTCAGGGAATATGGCGACCGAATTGCAGTGGGTGTAGACCTTAAGGATGGCAAAGTCGCCGTCAAGGGTTGGCTTGAGACCTCAAATAAGGATGGAATAGAGTTTCTCAAGGA
>JALFRH010000172.1 GCA_022785155.1 Spirochaetales bacterium | reverse complement strand
TAATCACAGATAAGTGTGTGGGCTGCCATAAGTGTGCTTCCGCCTGTGCCCATAGCGCTCCTACCTTTGAAAACGGAAAGTGTAGAATCGATACGGATAAATGTGTAGGCTGCGGCCGCTGTCTTCCAGTATGCCCAAAGAACGCCATCGTCCCTACAGTGGAGAACTCTGCAAAGATGCTCAACGCCAGAATGATGGAATATGCAAAGGCAGTATTGGATGGTAGACCCCAGTTCCATATCTCCATCGTCACCGATGTATCTCCTCTCTGTGACTGCTATGGCCTTAATGATGCTCCGATTGTACCGAACATCGGAATCTTTGCGTCCTTTGACCCAGTTGCAATAGACCAGGCGGCAGCAGACAAGGTCAACCAGGCTCCTATACTCAACTCCTCAGCCCTGGGAGACCTGAAGGAACATACCCACGATCACTTCCATGATCTCCATCCTGATACAGACTGGAAACACGGTTTGGAATATGCAGAGAAAATAGGAATCGGAACAAGGGAATACGAACTGATTGAAGTTCTCTGACAAACAAAATACACGAAATGTCCATTTATTATCTTAAAGAAAGCACCTTAAAGTGTAGGCATGAAAAAGATAATCATTTTGGCATTTTGTGTATTGTTTTTTATTTCCAGTGCATTGGCTGCAGAAAGTGGGGATGTCAAGGAAAACCATCTTTCCTTTGCTACAGGAGTATTTTCCAGTAAGTTGGAGTATGGAAGGGATATATCCCGATGGGAGTTGGGAGTGGGAGTGGAAAGCGGCTTCCCTAATCTCTTCATCTTTTCCCTTTCCTCAGATTCAGACGATGTTCTCCAAAACCTGAAGGATAGCTTCACTCTCTTTACAGCCTTTGAAGCCTTCGCTTCCTTCGATGTCATTCCTTCCCTTCACCACGACTTGGATTTGGGACTGAACATCGAAGGCCTATATCTTAATTTTTTGGACAACAATATTTTGGGCGCTTTCCTCAATGTAAGGACCAGATATGCATACAACTTCTCAGATATGGGAAGATTCTTCATTGAGGTAAACGTTCCTGTTGCGGCATATTCAAGGAATCTTGAGTCAGGAACCGGCGACTTCGGACTCTTCCTTGATGAAGGGGTACTGGCAATAGTAGGGCTCTTCGGAACCAAGCTGGGCCTATCTTTAGGTTTCTAATGGAAGCGGGGGATTTTTCGTCCCCCACTTATTCATTCGGCTCTTTCAATGACGCCGCTGGCAATTACCCTTTCTCCGTCATACACTACGGCGCTTTGGCCGGGTGTCGCTGCTTTTACAGGACTGATGAACTCCAGTTCAAAGCCGTCTGCAGTCTTGACGGCATAGGCATCAAGGCCTGGGCTGGTGGAACGGATTTTGGCTTTATAGACCTTATCCTTCTGGAAATCCTCCTCTCCTACCCAGTTGGCGTTCAATGCCACAACCTTTGTCTCCCTTGTAGCCTTTTCCGTTCCGACAATGACTTCGTTTCTCTTGCTGTCGAGGGCAACCACATAAAGAGGTTCCGAGTATGCCACGCCCAAACCCTTTCTTTGGCCAATTGTGTAATGCCAGAAACCATTGTGGCTTCCAATTGTTTTTCCTGTATCCGAAAGGATTATCTTTCCTTTCTTATCTTCTACGTTCAAGAGATCCGTATAGTCGCCGCTATAGAAGTCCTGGCTTTCATCCATACCCTCCCTATGAAGTCCCAGCTCCACATCTATTTTCCTTACATCATCCTTGGTCATTGAGCCCAAAGGAAAGATGACAGATCCAAGCTGTGTCTGAGTGAGGCGGGAAAGGAAATATGATTGGTCTTTCTTCAGGTCCACAGCCCTTAATAGCTGCATTCTTCCATTCTCTCCCTTCTCCACTCTTGCATAATGACCTGTTGCAAAGTAATCGAAGTCGAAAAGACGACGGGAGCTTTCGACCATGGCTCCGAACTTAATGAGGGTATTGCACCAAATACAGGGATTCGGTGTACGGCCATTGAGATACTCGCTTTTGAAGTTCTTCAAGACTGTAGTCTCATACAAATCCTTAAGGTCTACAGTATGATGGACGATTCCCAGTTTCCTGCAGATTTCCTTAGTCTCATCAAGTTCTTCCTCTTCCCTTGGGTTATAGCAGGAGTTGGCGCTTGGGGCTGGTTTAAGATTGTTGTCTTTCCTCCAGATAAGCATGGTTACCCCTTCCACTTCAAACCCCTGTTTCTTCAATAAATATGCTGCAACGGAGGAATCTATTCCTCCAGACATTCCGACCATTACTTTTTTCATGCCAAGAGAATAACACAAAAAAACCTATTCTTTCCATCACGGCCCCATTCATCTATAATCCTATTGAGGGTTTATTATGTTGAAAAGAATTCTACTGTTGTCGCTCCTTTCCATTTTCGTCATGGGTATATGGGCGGAATCTTTCGAAATAGAAGCTTATGACATTGCCATAAAAGCGGAAAAAGACGGGACACTGGATATTACTGAAACCATAGATGTAAGATTCCTTGAGGAAAGCCACGGCATCTACAGAGATATCCAGTATAGGTTCGATAATCCAAACGGCAACGCCTTCGATCCCATAATAGCTGAGATATCCAATATATCTGCCACTTCCCTCTACGAGAAAGAGAAGGAAGACGGAACAATGCGTCTGGTATTAGGTGACCCTGATAAATACGCCCAGGAAAGGGAACGATACATAATCCAATACTCTTATCATCTTGATTACAACAGAACTGAGGGCTATGACGAACTCTATTACAACATCATCTCTCCTGCCTGGAATGTCACCATCAAAAACATTACATGGTCAGTCTCCCTCCCTTCCCCTGTGGAAAGAGACCGCATTTGGGTAACCGAGGGTAAAAGTGGAGGAACAAGAGCAGGAGTCTTTGCCCTGGGAAGAAACAACACCTTTATCGAAGGTGAAAAGGACCTACTTCTTCCAAACTCTGCAATAACGCTGAGAGTCGAAATGGATAAAGGCTATTGGAAGGGCTGGGCTGTGGATGTAGACAATTCCAAGCCTTACGTCATTGCTGGACTGATGATAGCGCTTATCTTCGCCCTCTTATCCTTTGTCTTCTGGCTTGAATATGGAAAAGACCGGAGGTTAGATACATCCGGGCTCAGGACAACTCCTCCATCAGGCTTAAACCCAATGGATGTAGGTTTTATTGTAGATCAGACCTCTTCAGCAGAAAAAGAAGGCATGGCCATGATCTTCAAATGGGCTGAAGAAGGTAGGCTTACTATAACTGAAAAAGAAGGCAAGAATAAAAAAGACAAATCTTCCTATACTTTCAAAAAGATCAAAGATCTTGATGACGGAGTAAAGGAGAGTGAAAGAGTTCTCTTCGATTCCGTCTTCTTCAAAGATGAAGTGACAATGAATGAATTGGTGGACCACGGCTTTCAAAATGATTTTATCTCCAAAGTCGTAAAAGCCGTCATAAAGGAGAATAGAGATAATAAGGAAAAGACCAGCACGATACTGCAAATAGCATTCTTGGGACTTGGTGTAGTCGCAGTCATAGCATCAGGAATACTCCTTTCCTGTAGGTATCCGGGACTCTTGTCCTTATTGATGGTCATTTGCTTCCTTCTCCCTTCTTTCTTGCTTGTACTCTTCTTGGCTCTTTACAGCGATAGCGGAAAAACCTGGAAAAAGAATACTGTAATATTTGTATTCACCTTTGTTTTTGTCGTCATTCTACTGGGAGCGCTTTTTGTCGTCCTTATAACCTATGAAGCCAAGCTTTCTTCCTTTACAAAGATAGCTGCATTGGCTTCTTTCGTCTTGTTTATGGTGGGAATGGGTTTTTCGTCCCTTATGGATAAGAAAAGCAACAGAGGAAACAAAAACCTCAAAGAGTGTATTGAGTACAGAAACTATCTAATAGGTCTTTTGGAAGGAAGAATACAGCCAAGTGAGGATGACAAGAACATGTGGGGTACACACATGGCTTATGCTCTTGCCTTGGGACTTAAGACCAAGGGCCAAGATATCCAACTGGATATGCCTCAACCCTCTTGGTACTATGGCCCATATTGGAATGGCAACCTTATGACATATTATCTCCTGTTCCATTCCTGCTCCTCCTCTTATTCCTCTACTGTGCTGAATTCCACAGGATCCACCACACCCGGAGGGGGTGGCTTCTCTGGAAGCGGTTTCTCTGGTGGAGGCTTCTCTGGTGGAGGCGGAGGCAGATGGTGAAAAAGGGTCCAGGGGAAAATCGGAAATGAAATCTATCTGGAGCTTTTGGCTATTGCCGTTACTGATGTAAGATGCTCTGTCAAAGAGGAGTGTCGTATGATATATGACCTTCTGGTTGGACTCCCATCCAATCGGAAGGTTTTTTATAACTGCAGTAAGATAAACCGAAGAGTTTTCCCCAAAAAAGAATATTAATTTAATTCCTTATGTCATCTTGATTTTATATTATAAAAACATCAATAACACCTATTTTCCATTTGTCAGTTTTTAGCCTTTTTTGCGTTATATAGGCAAGAAGGTCATATAAGGGAAAATGTCATCCCCGACTTCAGATTGTCGCAAAAATGGAGGTGTTATGGAGAAAGGCAAAGATAGAGCTTCGAAGCTTTTCTTTTCCGAAATGGAAAATGCCAGAGAAATAGTAGGTTTGGCCCTAAAGAAACTGGGCGTCGAAGGGGATCTGTCAAATATAACAGACGAAGATCCTGTTGTATCTTTCATGGGAGATGACTTTTCCCTTGAGAGGTTGTTGGACAAACTCTTCAGGGTGACCCTTTCAAATAACGGAAAGAGTGCAGTCTGTCTCGTAGGTCTGGAGAACCAGTCAGCATATGACGCCCACATGATCATAAGGGTTGGGATCTCTTCCCTTCTTCTTTATGACAGAATGATCAGCTTGAATGAGGACCTTATGCCTGTCTTCATTGTTGTATTTAACATGAGCGGAGGGAGATGGAAGGGATTGGCAAAGATAAAGGACTACTTCTCCAAAGAGGTCCTAGAGCTTTTGGGTCCGTTGATGGTAGACGTCAGGATGGTAGTCATAGATCCATATGAAATGGATGATATTGAGATCGACAGGCTTAAATCGGATTTGAACCTGGTTATGAAGGTCATAAAATACAAGTCGGACAAAAAGCTATTTTTAGATTATATTAAAGGTGAGACGAGGTTCTCATGTTTGGATGGAATCACAGCCAGGCTTATTTCCGAGCTTGGCAGCATAAAGATAGGTGAAGGAGAGACCAATATGTGCAAGGCAATAGAAGATTTGATGAAAGAATGTGAGGATAAAGGAAAAGCTGAGGGAATAGCTGAAGGTGAAACAAATATGGTTTTCAAGCTCAGAAGAGAGGGCTACTTGAAAACAGAGGATGCCGCATCGAAGCTTGGCCTAAGTCTGGACGAGTATTGTAAGAGAGAAGATGAATTCTTCTCATAACCCCTATCAACGGCAGAAATAATAGTTTCCCTCCATTCCTTTTCCGGCTATTGTTTCTTGCCTGTTTATTTCATTTCATCCCCTGTAACCAATGACAAGTATTTGTATATTATTCCATAACTAGGAATACAGCTTTTACTACGGAGCAATTCCAATCCCAATTTTTTGAGCATCAGATATCATCACAAAGAAACCCCTCCAGTCAGATTCTCTCCAACTATCGGGGTTAACTTCAATTAGGTTTTCAGGGCCAAAACTCTTCGGTTGATTTTCAGAGTAGGTCTTCCTTTTCAACAAACACCTCTTCTTCAACCTCAGAAATCTTTTCTCTCTTTCCACCTATAATGGACCAGCATTCGCCACAAATGACTTCTTCATTTCCATCATTGTAAATATAAGTGCCGTCAGGAATACACATTACAGCTCTTTCTTTGAAGAAGGGATAGACAATATCTTTATAGAGATTTATACCATCCAGATAATCTTCCTCCTGTTCTCTGTAGTGGGGAATGATGATCAGATTTGTAAGCCCCAAGCCTTTTTCCAATCTATTGCACTCCTCACTTTTGGTCTCACCTTCTTCCTCCGGCATCAAATATACATACCTGCCGCTGTTCATGGTTCCAGCACTTATTCCAAGCAGAGTTCCTTTATACTTGGAAAGGATCATCTTCAAAGGGAAAGAAGAAAAGAACTTATTCTGTGTAGGAACATGACCTCCTGCCAGGACAACAAGGTCGGCCTTCTTAAAAAGAGAAGCAGCCTTTACTTTATTTCTGTTGTCGATGACATTTATCGACGCTACTTCCACGCCTTCCTTTTCCAAGTGGGAAGCAATATCCTTGGCAAAAGAAGAAGACATAGGATAGTTGTCTGGATCGGAAGCGACGAAAAGCATATTTATCTTCTTTCCAAGGGATGAAATGAACTTCTCTCTGAATCCATTCACTTCATAAAACCCATCGCTGTTGTCGTCTATCGGCGAAGATGTCAAGAAATACTTCATTTCCCTTCCCTCTCCATATCACGATACTTCTTGATCCTTTCGATGATCAAAGGAAAATCAGAGTAATTAAGGTTAGGATTAAGAAGAGTGAACTTAAGCATAACCCTTCCCTTCATTACAGTCTGGCCGATTACAGTTCCATTTTCCAAGAGTCTTCTTCTGACTCTCTTATTTATTTCGTCTCCGTCCTTAAGGGCGAACACTACACTTGACAACTCAGGCTTCACAGGAACAATGAAGTCCGGGTCGCCCTTGATAATGGACCAGAAATAGTCTGCATTGTCTATGACCTTGGTTATCATCTCATCAAAGCCGTCTTTTCCTCTTGTCTGGAAGGCCATGAAGACCTTTAGGGCATCGAAGCGCCTTGTAGTCTGCATGCTTTTTCCCACAAGATTTATATATCCGTCTTCTTCATCTTCCTCCCTATTAAGGTAGTCTGCATGAAGCTCGAAACACTCAAGCTTCTTTCCTTCCTTCATCAATATGGCTGAAGAAGAGATTGGGAGAAGGAACATCTTATGAAAATCTATGGTAATGGAATCTGCAAGAGAGAGATCACCTATTCTATTTCTGTACTTGGAGCTCATTATGGCGCCGGAACCGTAGGCTGCATCTGCATGTAGGTGCATGCCGTATTTATCACAGATATCACGCATCTGGGATATATCATCCACAGAACCGAAGTCTGTAGTGCCAATGGTGGCTACAGCTGCAAAGGGATGGAATCCATTTCTTACATCTTCCTCAACCATCTTCCCAAAGGCGGATATGTCTACCCTGCACTTATCATCCACAGGGAGTTTTCTGACACTATCATAACCCAAACCTAGGATATGGCAGCCTTTATCCATGGAAAAATGGGAAATCTCAGAAGTATACAACAGGAGTTTCTTTCCCTCGTCCCCTATGCCCTTTTTCTTTACATCCAAGCCGAAGTTCTTTTCAATATACCAGTCCCGTGCTGCAATTATTGCAGATATATTGGATTGGCTTCCACCACTGGTGAAACATCCGTCGGAGCCTTCCTTGTATCCAAAGAGGTCCAAGAGACCATGAATCATGGCCTCCTCCACTTCAGTGGCTGCAGGCCCCTGGTCCCAGCTATCCATACTGTCATTGAATGCCGCTATAAGAAGCTCCGAGCATATGGCTTCCAAGAGAGCTGGAGAGTGGAGATGGGGCATATAGGAAATGGACCAGGTTCTCAGAAGGTTTGGAAGAATAGTCTTCTCCACCTTTTCCAAGGTTTCATCAAAACCAATTCCCTTATCAGGGAGAAAACCCAGCTCCTTTATTCTGTCCCTCAACACATATGGATTGATGCCTGAAAAAGCGCTGTCATGGTCTATAGTGCGAAAGAAGGAAGCCATGGTCGCATTGATCATGGCTTCGAATTCCTTCTTGTCCTCATTCTTATTTGATAGGATAAAGGGCTTATTTGACATATTCTTTGTTAATGTTCCTGACGACTTTCTCAAGAATCCTGATTCCTGTCTCCAAGTCTTCGTCGCTTATATTAAGGGCTGTGAGACATCTCATGGTAGATCCGTTTCTTCCACCCTTCTCCATTACCAGATGGTTCTCGAAGCACTCTTTTTGGACACGGGCGCATATGGTTCCGCTCTCCATCGGGTGACCCATAATATCTACAGGACCATTTGGATCGACGAACTCTATACCCAGCATCAAACCTTTGCCTCTTACGTCCCCGATGATAGGACACTCAGCCTTCAAGGCCTCCATTCTGCTTCTGAACTTGTCACCCTTTCTGATTACAGCTTCCAAGAAACCAGGGGACTTTAGTCTTTCCATGACTACAGTTCCTGCAACCATGGCAAGCTGATTGCCTCTGAAGGTGCCTGCATGGGCTCCAGGTCCCCAGGTATCCAGCTTCTTGTTGTAGATTACAACGCTCATAGGCTGGGTACCGCCAATAGCCTTGGAAGCAAGGATTACATCTGGAATAATACCTGCATACTCAAAAGCGAAGATCTTTCCGCTTCTTCCCATACCACACTGTATTTCATCGCAGATAAGAGGAATATCCAACTCTGCAGTGACCCTTCTTACAGTCTGGAGGAACTCCACCGGAGCAGGTATTACACCACCCTCTCCCTGAATAGGCTCCAATATTACTGCAGCTGGTTTTGTAATACCGCTTTCAGGATCCTTCAAGAGTCTCTCGAAGTATGAAGCGCAGGCTTTGGCTCCTGCCTCTCCTCCCAATCCCATTGGGCATCTATATGAATATGGATAAGGCATAAACTGGACGCCAGGCATCAAATTCTGAACCTTGTTCTTTGCATTGCAGTTACCTGTCAAAGCCATGGCTCCATGGCCCATTCCATGATAACCACCTGAGAATGCAATTACACTGCCTCTGCCTGTAGCACTCTTACACAACTTGATGGCTGCATCTGTTGCATCTGTACCTGATGGAGAACAAAACTGTATTTTTACATCTTTCGCCATCCCGAAGGGAAGAATCGAATGAATCTCCTCAACAAACTTATCTTTGGCAGGAGTCGTCAAATCCAAAGTATGAAGAGGTGCTCCGGATGATATAAGGTCTATCATTGCCTGATTCACTTCATCATCGTTATGTCCCAAAGCCAAAGTACCGGCACCACATAAGAAATCCAAATACTTGTTTCCTTCTACATCCTCAACCCATACGCCTTTTGCTTTTCTGAGAGCGAAGGGGAACTTCCTTGGATAGCTCCTGGCAGAAGATTCGAATTCATTTTGACGATCCGTAAAATATTTGTTGGTTGATGTTACGTCCATTTCACTTTATCCTTTTCATTCCATAAAAACTTTTCTGGGTGTTTTCCCAGCCCCTGAATCAAGTCTGCCTTTCCCCAATTCCTTTCAGTCAACGAAAGAAAAGAATAAGGCTTTTGTCAGCCCGCTCATATTATCAGCAAAAGTGTTAGTTTGCCATAAAAAACTTATTAAAAAAGACAATTTATCCCTTTTTTCTTCATTAAGAGAGGAAAATGGTATTCAAGAAAAACCTCTAGTCGGCTATTTTCAAATAAAAGTCACCCTAGAGGAAAGAATATGAAGATTGTTTTATTGGATGGATATACTGTAAACCCAGGAGATCTAAGCTGGGAAAAAATCAAGGAACTAGGAGAATTCACCTACTACGACAGGACAGGGAAAGACAGGGAGGAGATAATAAAGCGTATAGGAGACAATGATATTGTCATAACAAACAAAACGCCTATAGACAGTAAGACTTTGGATGCCTGCCCATCGATCAAATACATTGCCCTTCTCTCCACAGGATACAATGTAGTGGATGTCATGAAGGCAAGGGAGAAAGGCATTCCTGTATCCAACATCCCCACCTATGGAACTGACAGCGTAGCCCAATATGCCATAGCCCTCCTTCTTGAGTTATGCCACCACATAGGGCACCACGGGGAAGAAGTAAGGAAAGGAAGATGGGAAAACACCATAGATTGGTGTTTCTGGGATTACCCTCTTATAGAGTTGAGTGGAAAGACAATTGGAATCTTTGGTTTCGGTAGAATCGGAAAGCGAACGGCGGAAATAGCCAAGGCATTGAATATGAGGGTAATAGTCTCAGGTAGCGACGACAGAGCCTACATAGACGGTGAGGGCTGGAGCCATGTAAGGAAGAAAGAGCTATTTGAAAACTCAGATGTAATATCACTCCATGCACCACTGAACGAGAATACAAAGAATATTATAAACAGTGAAACCATTTCGCTTATGAAAGATGGAGTGTTGATCATCAACACGGCACGGGGAGGTCTGATAGACGAAGAAGCTCTGGCCTCTGCTCTTGAGTCAGGGAAAGTCGGAGGCCTTGGAGCAGATGTAGTCTCCACCGAGCCTATAGAGCCTTCAAACCCTCTCTTGAAAGCAAAGAACTGTATCATCACTCCCCATATGGCTTGGGGAGCCAAGGAAGCTAGGGAGAGGATAATATCCACCACCCTATCCAACATAAAAGCCTTTATGACCGGAAAGCCTGAGAATTTGGTGAATTGAATCACTTTTTCGTCAACTCTGAAAAAAGGGTGGAACCCAGGATCAATACGCCTCCTGCTATCTGCAGCAGAGTAGTAGGCTCAGAAAGGACGAAGGCTGAGATAAGCATGGCGGTAAGAGGATCTATGTAACTCAAAAGCGATATCTCGGAACCTTTGAGGTGAGGCAGAGAAGAAAAGTATACAGAGTATGTTATCCCTGTATGAACAATGCCCAGGACAAGAAGAGAAAGCCAACCTTTGGGGTCCAAGCCAATGAGATTGAAGCCACTCTTTAATGAGACATAGGGAGTAAGGACGATTATTGCAGATATAAACTGCAAAAAAGTCCTCCCTATTCCATCTATCTCCCCAATCTTTTTGTTTATGAGTATTACTGTTGCATAGAGTACAGCGGCACCAAGACCAAGGAATATGCCCTTCAAATCATCGCTTCCTCTTCCTCCTCCACCACCTGCGATGACCATCACAAGGCCTATGGAGGAGAGAAGGAAACAGAGTACACCGGTCTTCTTAAGCTTTTCCTTCATAACAATCGGGGAGGATAGAAGAACAATTGTGGGGGCGAAATAGTAGCTGAGGGTTGCTGCCGTCAGGGAAGTATAGTTATAGGCTTCAAAGAGGAGAATCCAATTGAACCCCATGGCAGCCCCGGAGAGAAACAACAGGATCAGAGTCTTGTTTTTTATTCCATGGAACATCTTTTTTTGGATAAAGCAAGGAATAATGCAATGACAATGGCAGCCAATACCGCCCTATATAAAGCTATTTCACTGCTTGAAAGTGGAATAAGCCTTGTAAAGACACCTATGGTGCCGAATATGGCCATGGACATAGAGAATGAAATCTTAGCTGGAAATTTTCCTTTCATCAGACCATTCTCCTCCTTTTTTTGAAACAAGAACAAGAATTGAAGCTAGAATCCTAAAACAAAAGAACCAAAAGAGGTATTGTTACAACCGACAATACAAGAGTCTGCATCATGGTTTCATTGGCAAAGGATACATCGGTGTTGTATTTCTTTGCCAATACGACATTCAAGGCCCCTACAGGAAGAGCGGATATCAAGACAATCGTATTTCTCATTATCAAATCCACTTTCAACAGATAGAGAACCAAATAGACCAAGAGAGGAAAAACCAAGAGTCTCAGAACGCTTACAGCATAGCAGAGGGGCTTTGTCATTATGCTCTTTAAGTTGAGACCTATCAGCCATGAACCGATAAGCATCATGGATAAAGTCCCTGACATGGAACCTATGGCAGAAAAGAACTCCTCTATCACCCCTCCGTCTTCAATAGGAGCAAGGAAGAGTGCAATGGAGACAACAGATGCAATGATAAGTGGATCCAACAACACACTTTTCCAATCCAATTTATGCTTTGTCTCCCCACTGATGAGCCTTATGCCATATGTAAACATGAAAACGTTGTACATAAGATTGTATATGACTGCATAAATCATGCCTTCTGAGCCGCAAAGCACTTGGGTAAGAGGGAGACCTATAAATCCAGTGTTGGCAAAGACACACATATTCACAGCCGTGTTTTTCATTTTCTCATCTTTGAATACTCTTTTCAAAAATGCAAAGGATAATATAAAGAAGAATATGTAGCAAAGAGTGATGATCAGAAAAGACAAACCCACGCTCTTTATATCATTGCCCTTCCCTTCGAAGCCTGAAGAAATGACGGAACAAGGAACAATGACCTTCAAAAGTACATCAGAGAGTTCCTGAGTTGTCTTTTCAGTGACAAGATTTATTTTTTTGATGATGTATCCTAATACAACAAAAAGAAATAGCTTAAATAGAGAACTAAGCAGAGTTCCAAAATACATTGTGTAACCTCAGCTCGATGATAGCAAAACGGCATATTTGGAACAATCTGTTTTCTTCAATTAAAATACTTTTGACATGTAAAGGACAACACTACAAATCTTCATCCCAAAAGATATCGTCCAAAGTCTTGCCAAGCACTTTACATATTGCGATACATAGTTTGATGGTGGGGTTATAGTCACCCTTTTCAATGGCATTGATGGTCTGTCTGGAGACGCCTACCTTTTCAGCCAAAGCTTCTTGGGATAGATCCATAAGGGCCCTTGCACTCTTCAGCTTAAGATTCTTCACTCTCTTCATCCTCTTTTCTCGAGTGTACTATTTGGAGAACAGCCAATATACACCAAAGTAAAAAAACAAAAGAAACAATGGATCTGTCAGCCAGCTTGCCGTCAACAACCAGTGAACCATCCACCAGATACTTTCCTGTCGTCACCCCAAAGACAATGGCCAAAGAAATACTGGTCGTGATGTATTTCTTCCTGTTTTCATGGAGAGAATAATAAGCATCTTTCATAATGGCTGAAGCTGAAAAGCCCAACACCCCGATTATTACAGAAGCTAAATGCCCCACTTCAGGAGTCTCAAACAGACTTTTGCCAAAAAGGAAGGAATAGGTAGCGATAAGGGAAGAAGAAATGACCACAACAAAGAAACCGATTCTATAGCACTCTCCCCTCAATGCTATCTGTCTCTCATCCCATTGAATGACCTTTTCATTCTTTTTTTGTCTTGATGTAAAGAAAAAAACCAATAGGCCTATCAAGAGCCCACTCCCCATTCCTATGTTGAACCAATTTTTCATATTTCATTCCTTGTTTAACATAAAGTAAAGTTTTAATTGTAATATGTCAACTATATTTTACACATGATAAGATATATCCAGATTATTTGCTTTTCGATAAAAAAGGAAGTATTATATGTTAAGGAGTATCACAATGGATAAAAAGGCAATGTATAAACTTACATACGGACTCTTTGTCTTGACTGCAAACGAAGACGGAAAAGACAATGGATGTATAATCAACACTGCAATTCAGGCAGCAGGAGAACCAAATCAGGTCTCCATTTCCGTCAGCAAGAAGAACTATACCCATGACATGATCATGAGGACAGGTAAGTTTACCGTCTCTTCCCTTACAGAAAAGGCCGATTTCTCCCTCTTCAAGAGATTCGGTTTCCAAAGTGGAAAAGACAATGACAAATTCCTTGGCTTCGACGGCTGGCTCAGAGGAATCAATGGAGTTCCCTACATTACAGAAAGCTGCAATGCTTATATCAGCGTAAAAGTCGAGAAGACAGTGGATCTTGGCTCCCACACCCTTTTCATCGGTGAAGTCACAGACATGGAAGTCCTCTCTGAAGATTCTTCCGTCACCTATGAATTCTATCAGAAGAACATCAAGCCAAAACCGGAAAAGGTCGGAACAACTCCAAAGGGGGAAACTGTATGGAGATGTATCATCTGTGGATACGAATATGTAGGAGAAGAACTTCCTGAAGACTTTATCTGCCCATGGTGCAAGCATCCTGCTTCAGACTTTGAGAAAATCGTACGATAATGACAGAAATTCACATTTTGCCACGGGCCAAACCCGTGGTTTTTGTTTCATTTATACTTAATTTACCCCTTATTTGCAGTTTTTTATTCCCTTGGATTTGAAAATGGTATAGAAATAAGATGGTGGTGATATGAGAGTAGCTTGTCCTGTAGATTTAACGGATTATATTAAAGAAAATGCAGAGGAGGCTGAATTTATTTCCTTCTATGATATAGAAGAAGATGAAATTCTATCCAATGAAAGAATCAAGACTTCCTCCTCTTCACTTTCCTCTCTTTTGGAGGGGAAAGAAGTCGATGTATTCATTTGTTCAAACCTTGATATTCCTTTGATGATTCAATTGGAGAAAAACAACATAGAAATAGTGGGCGGGGCCCAAGGTAAAGCCAAGACGGTGGTGAACAGCTGGATTGATGGAACTTTGGAATGCAATGATATAGTGTGCTCCACCAGAGCTGAGGGTGGATGCAGCGGAGACTGTAGCCACTGTAAAGGCTTATAAAGGAGGAAGGATATGGAAAAGAAGGAAAAGAAGAACAAAAAAGAAAAGATCGCTCCGTACAAAAACAAAAGGACTTTGACAGTCTACCTTATACTTAGAGCCCTTGTAATAGCCGTAATGATCCGGTCTTTCTTCCGTGGTGCCTATGAAAACGTATTTATGTGTGGCCTTACCCTCATTCTCCTCATTATGCCATCGGTACTTACAAAGAAGCTCAACATCTATCTGCCATCCGCCCTTGAGATAGTAATACTTTGCTTTATATTTGCTGCAGAAATACT
>JALFRH010000122.1 GCA_022785155.1 Spirochaetales bacterium | reverse complement strand
GTTGAGACACTTACAAACGGATCAGTCATCATCGACATCCAGGCTTCTGGTGTTCTCGGAAGTGAAAACGACGTTCTCGACGGTATGATGGGCGGTGCTACAACTGTCGATATCTCCAGAATCTCAGCTTTCGCTCTCACAGGATATGGTGCAAAGAAGTCCATGCTTCTCTCTCTTCCTTTCACATTTGAGAGCAGAGACCACTTCTGGAACTTCGCTAACTCTGATCTCGCTGCTGAGTTCCTCAACGAACCACAGGAAATCGGACTTCCTCTCAGAGGTATCTTCTATGGAGAAGAAGGATTCAGACACTTCTTCACAGTCAAGCCAGTTGCATCTATCGCAGATTTCAAGGGACTTAAGATTCGTGTTTCCAACGACCCAGTCATGACAGGTATGGTCAAGGGCCTCGGTGCTTCTCCTACAGTCGTTTCCTTCGGTGAACTCTATTCAGCTCTCCAGACAGGTGTTGTTGACGGTGCTGAACAGCCAATCGCAAACTACAAGTCAAACGCATTCCCTGAAGTTGCAAATACTCTTATCCTCGATGGTCACACACTCGGTGCTATCCAGGCTGTCATCACAGATACAGCATGGAACAAGCTCAACGACGAGCAGAGAGCAGCTATCATGGAAGCTGGAAAGAGAACTCAGGCTTACAACGCTCAGATTTCTCAGGCTAAGGAAGACGAAGTTCTTGCTCAGTTGAAGGCTGAAGGCTGCAATGTTGTTGATGTTGCAGACAAGACTCCTTGGGTTGAAGCTTGCTCAGCTATTACAGCTCAGAACATTAAGGGACAGGAAGAGCTTTACAGCAAGATAAAGAATCTTAAGTAATTCGCAATTACTTAAAGAGTTACGGTACTGCATCCCAGCAGTACCGTAATGTCGTTTCTATTCCTGTAAATGGAGTATCTATGGAAAAATTCTTTAAAACTATGGATAAAGTCAGGCCTATATATGACTGGGTTTACAAGATTTTCCTTTTTATCTGTAAAATCCTTCTTATTGCAGACATCCTGATTACATCCTATGCAGTAGCCGGAAGACTATTGCACAAATGGATTCCCTTCCTTTCCGATCCGGCTTGGACAGAGGAAATTGTATTGACACTCATGTCTTATATGGCTGTTCTATCTGCAGCCCTTGCCATCAGACGTGGAGCACATATAAGAATGACAGCTTTCGATAGGTATATTCCTAAGAAAGTATTATATGTTTCAGATATCATTGCCGATGTAGCAGTCATGGTTCTTGGATTTATCATGCTTTTCTATGGTTGGAAATATACAACTACACTTGGTGCCCGTGGAAAATATATCTCTATAACATGGCTTAGTAAGTTCTGGATGTATTTCCCTGTTCCTCTTGCAGGAATAGCAATGATTGTCTTTGAAATCGAATCTCTTTACAACAACGTTAAGAAAATCTGTGGAATACAGGTTGAGGAGGTAAAGTAATGGATGCCAATTCAATTGCAACTATAATTCTTCTCGGTGGATTCTTTCTGATGGTTTTCCTTCGTTTCCCTATTGCTTATGCAGTAGGTCTGGCTTCTGCAGCATGTCTTGCCTTCTTGGGTAAGCCACTTGTTGAAGTTTGCCGTCTAATGGTAAAGGGGATAAGCTCCTTCTCACTTATGGCTGTACCATTCTTCATTACAATGGGTGTTCTCATGGGGTCAGGCGGTATTTCCGATAAGCTCATTGCCCTTGCCAACAGCTGTGTAGGTTGGATGAGAGGAGGTTTGGCTCAGGTAAACATCGTCGCTTCCTACTTCTTCGGAGGAATCAGCGGATCTGCCAGTGCAGATACTGCTTCCTTAGGTTCAATCCTTATTCCTATGATGGTGGACGAAGGGTATGATGCTGACTTCTCTACAGCAGTAACCATAACTTCCAGTTGTGAAGGCCTTTTGGTTCCACCAAGCCATAACATGGTCATCTATGCCACTACAGCAGGAGGAATCAGCGTAGGATCCCTTTTCTTGGCAGGATATCTTCCAGGAGCTCTTCTTGCTCTCACTCTTATGATCGGAAGTTATGTCATTTCTATAAAACGCCATTATCCAAAGGGGGAGAAGTTCTCCATCATCAGATTCTTGAAGCAGCTTAAGTCATCAATCTGGGCTCTTGCAGCAGTTGTCATCGTCGTTATTGGCGTCGTAGCAGGTTTCTTTACTGCAACAGAGTCTGCAGCCATTGCAGTAATCTACTCTCTCTTCGTTTCTGTATTTGTATATAAAGGACTGAATTGGAAGGGGGTATGGAAGGCATTGGATGAGTGTGTAAATACACTTTCCATCGTTCTTATCCTTATTGCAACATCAGCTGTCTTTGGATATTGTCTCACATATCTTCATATTCCTGATATTGCTGCAAATGCCATTACATCTCTTACTTCAAACAGAGTAATCTTGATTCTTCTTTTGAACCTTATTCTCCTTGTTTTGGGATGTATCATGGATATGGCTCCAATCATTTTGATTGCTACTCCTATTCTTCTGCCTATTGCAAAGACATGTGGAATCGACCCTATCCAGTTTGGAATCATGGTTGTCCTGAACTGCGGTATCGGTCTTTTGACACCTCCTGTAGGTGCTGTCCTCTTCATAGGTTCCGCTGTAGGTAAGACACCTCTGGAGAAGGTAGTAAAGGCAACTCTTCCATTCTATGGTTGTATGATCATTGCTCTTTTGCTTGTTTCCTTTATTCCAGATATCTCACTCATAATCCCGAAAATTATCGGTGGTTATGTTCCAGCTGTATAATGTAGCGTCCCTGAGGTCGACAAATGGCTTCAGGGATTATTTTTTTCTGCTACCAGACACCTTTTTTTAATCCTTTGAGACTTATTCATTCTTTATCCAACTGTTGCTTGTTGCTCCATCACTAATGTATTGGTCGGCGATAACTGAAGAAAAACTAGACCATGAGTATTCGTAAATAAAGTCAGGATTTCCAATCATTAAAATAGTCCTGAAAAATATGTTTGATTGTTTCGGTTTATCATAGAACTATCCCGAATATGAGACAAAGTAAGAAACATGTACATGGTCTTTGGCCAGTAAGAGTCATGTAATAATAGAATAAATAAATGATGAACCAATTATATCAAAGTTGCTGGAAATAGGGTTTGACCTATTTGAATACGGAAATCCGACTGTATTTTGTTTCTTCATTTTTCATAAAGAAAAGATGTTTCAATACAAAGAAATACATCATGGATATTATTTAAATAGTTTATGGACAATACGGAAACAAAACTAAACTGATTTAACTGATTTTATTGAAAATACAACATAGAAAGT
>JALFRH010000082.1 GCA_022785155.1 Spirochaetales bacterium | reverse complement strand
ATACCTTCTCTGTTCTATCTGAGTAACCATCATTGTATGTATATGTAAAAGTTATCTCATCAGTAATAGATTTATTACCTTCCCTAAAGTTAATTGTAAGCTTTGAAGAGTCCATTATATTGTCTTTCTTGCTTTCAATGGCATTGGTGTTGCTTGTACCGCTGACAAGCTCTATCTTCTCTTCCTTCCAGCATCCATAGTCTTCTGAGAAATATATGATATAAACAGGAATATGGTCATAATCCGAGCCCCAGGCACCGTCGGATGCCATCCAGACTACCTTTGAAATACTCCATTTTCCATTGTTATCTGTTGCGGCTTTATATAGACAATTCTCGTCACTGAAGACGCCACCCTTGCTTTCCCAAGAACTGAATGCCTTGTCCCTTTCAGACTCGGAAGTGTAAAGATAAACCTTGACACCTGAAACTGTGTTGGAAGTGTCTTTATCTTTTACGACTCCACTTATTCCTCCGTAGTACACATTCTTTCCAAAATCTGCACTGCAGGAAACGGCAACAAATATCATGAAAACCACAAGAAACAATGCTAAATATCTATATCTATTCATTTTATAGCCTCCAATCTTTTATTCAATTTTCTATAAATCTTCTTGACTTTCCTTCTTTCCGATACAAAGTAGATGACCGGTGTAATAAAGAGAGTGATGATCATACTGGTCATCAATCCACCCATGATCACTTGTCCCAGCGGAGCATAGAGCTCAGCACCCTCACCTGTGGCGAAAGCCATAGGAATGACTCCAAGGATTGTGGTCAAGGAGCTCATGAGAATAGGTCTGAGACGTGAAGATGTGCCGTCCACTACACTGGAAGTGAGAATATCCATCTCAGTGGTCAAATCCAACCTACCCTCCTTTTCCTTATCTGTAAGATCCTTGTAATCCAATCCGAATGAGTCAAAGAGCTTGTCTCTTCTTTCTTTGTAAAGCTGGTTTATTGAGTCGATAAGGATGATACCGTTATTGACCAGCATACCCATCAAACTGACTATACCCAGTATAGCGATCATATTGAGAGTTGTTCCAAAGGCAGCCAAGCTCAGTGTTACACCGATTACACAGAAAGGAACCGTAATCATAATCTGCAAAGGCTGATTGTATCTCTCGAACACCATTACCATGACAAAGTATACAAGAAAAACTCCTATGACCATGGCCTGGGCAATAGGAAGGACAGAATCCTTCACCAGGTCCCCCAAACCTGTTTCCTTTATCTCTATGCCATCAGGAAGTGGGTTTGATGCAATGTACTCCTTGAACCTGGCTGAGATATCTGTGGTGGACTCTCCCACAATCTTTGCGTTTACCGTTATGGCCGGAGAACGATCTACGTGGGATATCTCACTGAGTTCGCTTTCCAATGTAATATCTGTAACCGAGTCTACACTTACATTTCCCATTTCTCCTGATATTTTGAGAATGGTAAGCAGGGAGTCGTTTACAGGATAATCCGAAACATCGGAAGAGAGATGAATGTCAAATCTCTCTCTGGATTCTTTATCTGTAAAAGTACCGATATCCAAACCATTGAAGAGAATGGCATTGGTCATTCCTGCCTGATAGCTGGTGAGCCCTAGGGAAGAGAGATTATCGTAGTTGGCATTCATTACAGCAGAAACGTTATCGTAAGTGGCGCTTATGCTGGCCTTGATCACCTGTGGATCAGTATTCAGATAATCCCTTATTTTTTCAGCGACTTCATATAGCTCATCGCTGTCGCTTCCAGTCAAGGTTACACCGAAGCCTCCTCCATTGGACATCAGGTTCACATATTTATCGAAACCGCCGTTGGAGACATCCACATCTGCACCTGGGACCCTTTCTTCAAGAATATACTGGAGGTCGGTTATGGCTGTATGAATATCCCAATCCCTGTCTTTTACAGGAACAAGTGATATATGTATTCCTCCGATATTCGGAGTTGCAGTGAAGTTGAGGATACTACCTGCCTGCAGGCCTACATAAGTAATGGTATTCTTCACATCATCCTGAGGAAGATAGTCGTTGACGATCTTTTCCACCAACTTCATTCCTTTATCAGTGTCTTCAAGGGTATATCCATAGGGGAAACTGATGTTGATATTGAAGTCACTGTTGTCAGTGGAAGGTATGAAGGCCATCTTCTGCTGAGGAAGTGTATATACTGTGACAAAGAGGATGCCGATTGAGATGAGGATGACAAAGAAAGGATCTTTAAGCACAGACTTCAGCACCTTGTTGTATCCTCTTTCAAGTACATCAACCCCCTTTACTACGATGCTCTTGTTCTTAGGTACCCTATACTTGTCCTCTTCCTTCAAAAACTTCTTCATAAGCCATGGAACAAAGACCAAGGCCACCACAAGGGAAGCGAGAATACTGATCATGAAGGTAATGGAGATATCATGAAGAAGATTACCTACAAGACTTGTAATCATGGTGATAGGAATAAAGACTACTACTGTAGTAAGGTTTGATCCCAATACGGACATACCTACTTTATCCGTTCCATTATCGATTGCCTTCGTAACTGTATATAGGGCCTTACCATGATTTGTATCCTGATAGAATCTATATGTTTCATCGATGACGACTATGGAGGCATCCACAATGGAGCCCAAGGCCACGACCATACCGGAGATGGAGAGGATGTTTACAGTAAGTCCCATGATCTTCATTCCAAGGAAGGTGAAGAATATGGAAAGAGGAATGGATACTCCTATTACCATAGTGGCCCTGATATCATTTAGGAACAAAAAGATTACAAGAATAGCGATTATTATTCCCATAACACCGGACTGTATTACAGTACTGAGGGAGTTTGTCACTGTAGTCTTGTCTTCAGCTATCATCTGGAACTTGAGGGCCCCGCCGGTTTCCTTCTCACACTCTTCAAGGACTTCTTTGATCTGGTCGGTTATCTTTATTGCATTACCGTCACTACGCTTATATACATCCACGACTATAACGTCGTTGCCATTACTTCTAATTATGTAATCTCTTTCAGGATAACCAATTGAAACATCAGCTACATCACTAAGCCTTATGATTTCACCATTATCGGTGGCTCCTACAGGAAGGTTCTTTATATCATCCAAAGAAGAGAAGGAACCGTTATACTTAAGGTTCACCTTCTTCTCTTCATACATAGACGATCCTAGAGGAATCGAGTTGTTGGAGTATCCAAGCATCTGATAAACAGCCAAGGGATTGATTCCCTTGCTTTCCAGATCCTTGATCCTAAGTGTAATATTGACTCTGGAGTCTGCTGTTCCTGACACTTCGATTTTGGATACGCCGTCTATCTGCGTAATACGAGGCTTGAGGGTATCTTCCACATACTTTGATACTGCGCCCAAGTCTTCTCCGCCGTAGACTGCAAACTGGGCGGTGCTGAGCATTGCAGAGCCTCCCAGCATACACTGAGGCAAGCCTGAAAGGTCCTCAGGAAGGTCATCTTCCAGTTCCCTTATTCTATCTCTTACATCCTGGATCTTGTCTTCAGGATTTACACCGTCTGCAAAGCTTATTATGGTGATGCCGAGGCTATTGGATGCAGTAGATGAAATGGACCTGAAATCCTGAAGTGTAACGAAATCGTTCTCCAGAACTTCCAAGACTTCCTTTTCAATATCCTCGCTGCTTGCGCCCGGCCAAATGGATACAATATATACCTCCGGCATATTGATTTCACTGACAAATTCAACATTAGTAGTTGCAACACAATATATGCCGAAGAGAGAGAGGGCTATAAGTATCATTCCTATAATTACGGGATGACGGACTGAAAACTTTGAAATGACCATATCAGTATCCCTCTGTAATCTTTACACTTTCCCCGTCAAGGACCTTGGTCTGTCCCCTGGAGATAAACATTACATCCTTGTACTTCTCCTCAACCTGGAAGTAATCGTCGTCTTCCAACAGCTTTGGAAGATCCAGGTATTTCGCCTTATACTCACCCTTTTCATCTTCCACGACTATATATACGCTGCCATCCAGTTTCTTGATGCTTTGAGGAAGGGAAAGAACTTCTTCGTCGTTGTAGATTATCTCCACATCCACCATCATTCCAGGCCTGAAGGAGGAGACATCACCCGTCAGTCTCACCTTTACCTTAAATGTCTTTGTCGTTGGGTCTATATATGGCGAAACGGAGACAAGCTCTGCTTTACAGGAGTAGCTTTCGGAACCAGATTCTTTGACTACATTGACCAAGAGATCATTTTTGTTTGCATCAATGGTATGGTAGTATTTCTCCGGTACGGTTACGTTCACTATGAGATCATCCAGGTTTGCAATGACGGCAATAGGGTTATCTGATGTGCCTATACCTCCCACTGCACCGTTGGACATCAAAATTGTTCCATCTACAGGTGAATCCACATAGCAGTAGCTCAACTGCAGCTGGGCCAGTTCATATTGTGCCTTTCCTGCATCCCTCTGAGCCTTCACCTCATCATAGTTCTGCTTTGTGGCCGCCCCCTTTTCATATAGTGCAGACACCCTTTCAAAGGTTGCTTCATAGGCCAGGTATGCAGCTTCAGCCTGCTTCAGCTGCAGCTCATAGGGCTCAGTGTCTATTACAGCCAAGACCTGGTCCTTTTTTACACTCATATCGTTTTCGGCATAATACTCCGTGATAGTTCCTGAAACGAAGGGAACCACAGGAACCATGGCCTCCGCCTCTATATATCCAGTCACAGTGTAACTCTCTTTTATCTCCCTCACCTCCGGCTCCATGACCATTACCGGAGTAAGAGGCGATGTATATGTCTCCACTTTCCTGGTGGAGAAAAACCAAGCTACAGCCAAAAAAGCCAAAACAATCAATATCAATGCAACAAAATATTTGACGAATCTTTTCATAGTTTTTCTGTGTCCATTTATTGATACAAAAGAATTGTTAATCAATTATTAAGAAATCGGCCACTAATTATCTCAATTTATTTCAACAATATTGACTTCTTCTGTTAATTGTATGAATATATGAGCAGATATTCATATATTGGAGGAAATCATGTACCTTATTTATCCAGTAGAAAGAGTAGACAAAGACAGAATACAGGAAGCTTTGGACAAAAAAGAAATATCGGGTGTCCAATACAAAGATAATGATGTCTCTTTCGAGACAAACCTCAGTTTCGATAAAGTCGAGGAACTTATACACTCCTCAGTCCACTACTCGACTCTTAAGCTTAAGGCGGATATAGACTGCCCCAACTGTGCCATGAAAGTCCAGGAATATCTTAAGAAAGAGAAATATGTGTTGGACGCTGTCTTCAACTATCAAAAGAAGCTTTTGACAGTCACCACCCTCCTTAATAAGGATGAGATTATGGCAAAAGCAAAGGAGATTGAAGACGAAATAGTATTCTTGGATGAAGAAAAATGGATCAAGAGAACATATAAAGTCGACATAGACTGCGAGGACTGTGCCCTTGAAGTCGAAGAAGCCTTGAGAAAGAATCCAAACATCAAGGATGTTTCCTTCAACTACCCCAAGGGAAAGCTTATTTTGACTACAACCCTCAGCGACAAGGAAATAGTGAAACTTGCCAAAGAAGCTGAAGATGAAATAGTCTTTCTCTCCCTGAAATCCAATGACTATATCTTCTCCCTTACCATCAATGAAGAAGATAAAGAAAAGCTTATTGCGGGGCTTAGAGAAGAGGATACGATCAAAAAGGTTTTCTTTGACAAGAAAGGACGACTTAATATATCTTCCTCTCTCAGTGAGAAGGAAATAATGAAGAAGGCAAAGAGCATCGTCCCTTCCGTCTCCTTCCATACTTCAAGCATAAGAGAAAAGAAGAGTTATACTCTGGAGAGAACAATATTATCCATAATTATACTCATACTCTCCTATGTCTTCTCCCTTCCTCTGTTATCTGTTGTCTCTTATCTTATTGCAGGATATGATGTTATTTTCAAAGCTCTCAAAAACATCACAAAGGGCAAGCTCTTTGATGAGAACTTCCTCATGTCCTTGGCTACCATAGCGGCCCTGGGAACCGGAAACCTGGAGGAAGCTGCAGCTGTTATGATCTTCTACCAAGTGGGAGAGTTTTTCCAGGATAAGGCTACGGACAAAAGCAGGGATTCCATCGGTAAGCTTCTGGATTTGGAAGGAGATGCTGTGGAAGTACTCTCGGATGGGGAGTGGAAGGAAACAGAGCCTGAGGATGTAAGGAAAGGCGATGTCTTCAGAGCAAAAAGCGGGGAAAGAATAGCTTTGGACGCAGTAGTCCAGGAAGGTGAAGGTTTCATAGACACCAGAGCCCTTACAGGAGAAAGCGTTCCCCGTAAAGTGAAAGCTGGAGACACAGTCCTTTCAGGAAGCGTAAACGGTGACTCCACCCTGATACTCAAGGCAGTTGAAGAGTATGAAGATTCCACTGCCTCCAAGATCATGAAACTTGTTGAGGAGGGAGAGAACAAAAAGGCTGGAAGCGAGAAGTTCATAACCGTCTTCTCCAGATACTACACACCTATTGTATGCTTATCTGCACTGCTTTTGGCTCTGATCTCACCCTTATTTGGAGTGGGCATAAAGGAAAGTATTTATAGAGCCGCCATGCTTCTTGTAATATCCTGTCCTTGCGCCCTTGTGCTTTCCGTGCCCCTCACATACTTTGCTGCAATGGGAGCTTCTGCCAAGAATGGTATCCTCATTAAAGGTGACGATGCATTGGAGAAGATGTCCCACATCTCTTCCATCGCCTTCGATAAGACCGGAACTCTCACCGAGGGCGTGTTCTCCGTACAGGATATCAAGTATCTCTCTGTAGACAGGGAACACCTTTCTACAGTGGCAAAATCCTTGGAGGCGGAATCAACCCACCCTATAGCCACTGCCATCCTTGCCCTTAAGGAAGGGGAAGTAAAAAAGGCTGAGAATGTCTCCGTCATCAAAGGCATAGGAATGGAAGGTATAGTGGATGGCAAGAAAGTCAAGGTAGGCTCACATAAACTTATGGAAGGCCTCCCCAGGCTGGAAGACAAGGGAACCCTTGTATACGTAATTGAAGAAGATCGTCTCTTAGGTGTCTATGTCATTTCCGACAAAATAAAGAGCGAAGCGAAGCCTGTTATGGAAAAGCTGAAGAAAGCTGGAGTGAAGAAACTCATCATCCTCAGTGGAGACAGAAAGGAGATTGTGGATGACACCAGAATAAAACTTTCCATGGACGAGAGTTACGGTGAGCTGTTGCCTTTGGAGAAGCTGAATAAGGTTGAGGAGATAAAGAAAGAAGGCACAATGATGTATGTTGGAGACGGCATCAATGATGCCCCTACACTGGCCAGTGCAGACGTAGCTGTAGCAATGGGAGGAGTTGGAAGCGACAGTGCCATCGAGGCCTCCGACTGCGTCATTATGGATGATGACCTGAATAGAATTCCCAGGGCCATCGCCATTTCCCATAAGACGAATACAATCGTCAAACAAAACATCGCCTTCAGCCTCCTTGTAAAAGCCATGGTATTCATTATGGCCTTAATGGGAATAGCAAACATGTGGATCGCCGTCTTTGCAGACACCGGAGTAAGCCTCATTGCCGTGGCCAACTCCCTGAGAGCTCTTATGTATAAGGAAAAATAATGCAAAATCAGGACTATAGGTGGTATTATCCAAATATGATCAAGATAAATGACAATTGGATGTATACTTCCCGTTGGGACCAAGGTTTTGATGAAAGCGTGGAGGTACGCCTACCCCACAACCCCATTACTCTTCCTCTTCACTATAGTACTCCTGAATACTATGAAATGGTTTCAGGTTACAAGAAGACTATAGTTCTTGAAGAGGAAGACTTGTCAAAAAGGATATTCCTCCTATTCCAAGGTGTGGCCCACGTATCCACCCTATATTTCAATGGAAAAGAAATAGGATCCCATTATTGTGGCTACACTTCCTTCAGTCATGAAGTGACAGATTACATAAAGAAGGGAGAAAACGAGATACTTGTAAAAGTCGACGGCAGGGAAAGCAGCAACATACCTCCCTTCGGCTTTGTCATCGATTACCTGACTTATACAGGAATATACAGGGATGTATTTCTGATAAAGAAAAATAAAACCTATATTGAGGATGTATTTGTCACAACTCCCACACTCTCTTCCCTTAAGGCGGAGTACACTGTAGACGGAGATAGAGACTACACAATCCTTTACCAGCTGATGGATGATGGAAAAGTATTGGAAAAAGGTGAAGTTCAAGGCTCAACCCTCTCCCTTTCCTCCCTTTCAGTCTCCCCATGGTCTCCTTCCTCCCCCAAGCTCTATACCCTTCGTTCCACTTTGGTGGCAAATGGAAAGGAGATGGATACAAAAGAAGTCGAATTTGGCTTTAGGACCATTGAGACAAGGGGAAAAGACCTATATCTAAATGGAGAGAGGATATTTCTCCAAGGCCTTAACCGTCATCAGGCTTGGCCCTACATTGGATATGCAGCAAGTGAGAGAATGCAAAGGGAAGACGCAAGAATACTCAAATATGAACTGGGGTGCAATATTGTAAGAACCAGCCACTATCCCCAAAGCCAGTATTTCATTTCCGAGTGCGATAGAATAGGACTACTTGTATTTACTGAGATTCCTGGATGGCAGCACATAGGAGACGAAGAATGGAAGGAGAGAGCCGTAGACAACACAAGGGATATGGTTCTCCAATATAGAAACCACCCTGCAGTCATTATATGGGGTGTAAGAATAAACGAATCCCAAGATGATGACGATTTCTATAAAAAGACCAATGACATGGCCCGTTCCTTGGACCCCACCCGTCCTACAAGTGGTGTCAGATACCTGGAGAACAGTTCCCTTTTGGAAGACATCTACAGCTACAACGATTTCTCCCATAGTGGAAAAAACCCTGGAGTAAAAGAGAAAGAAAAGGTAACCAAACATAAAGATAAGCCTCTACTTATATCGGAGGCCAATGGTCATATGTTCCCTACAAAAGCCTATGACAGTTGGGAAAGACGACAAGAACAAGCATTGAGACATGCTACGGTCTTGAATGATGCAAAAAAAGACAATAACCATATTGGAGCAATCCAGTGGTGTATGACTGATTACGCCACCCATAGAGACTTTGGATCAGGGGACAGAATCTGTTATCACGGAGTGATGGACGGCTTCAGAAACCCCAAGGACGCAGCATATTTCTGGGGCTCACAACAAGAAAAGGACCAAGTGATACATGTCTCCTCCAGTATGGATATCGGTGATTACAACGGCGGCATAAGGGGAAAGGTCTGGATCTTTACAAATGCAGACAGTGTGGATGTCTATAAAAACAACAAGAAGATAACCACACTATCCTCCTCACCCTACTCCGCCCTTTCCCATGGCCCTA